>CAKZOY010000559.1 GCA_937138275.1 uncultured Chloroflexota bacterium | reverse complement strand
TCGCCGGTCACCGTCGCCTCCGCCGCCCATCCGAAGAGAACCCATAAACCTGCAATCTGCAATCTGCAATTTGCAATCTGCAATCTGCAATCTGCAATCTGCAATTTGCAATTTGCAATCTGCAATCTGCAATCTACTCTGGAGGGAACATTGCCGGGTAAAGAATTAGGCATTGATCTGGGCACCGTCAACGTACTGGTATACGCGCGAGGCCAGGGAGTGGTTCTGCAGGAACCGTCCGTCGTCGCCATCTCGGTGGAAGAACGGAAAATCATCGCCGTCGGCGAGGAGGCCCGGGCGATGCTGGGCCGCACTCCGGGAACCCTGGAGGTCGTTCGGCCTCTGCGGGACGGCGTCATCGCCAACTACACCGTCACCGAGCGGATGCTCCGGTATTTCATCCGCAAAGTGGCGGGGCGCTCCTGGCTGTTTAAGCCCCGGGTGATGATCAGCGTCCCCTACGGGGTGACCAGTGTGGAACGGCGCGCTGTACGGGAAGCCGCCCTGGACGCTGGTGCAGGTCGGGCGCACCTGATCCCCGAACCGCTGGCGGCAGCCATCGGCGCGGGGTTGCCAGTGGATACTCCGGCCGGGAACATGGTGGTGGACCTGGGCGGTGGGGCCAGCGAGGCAGCCGTCCTGGCGATGAACGGAATCGTCGTTGCCCATTCGGTGCGGGTGGGCGGGTTGCGGCTGGACGAGGCCATCATCGCCTACATTCGCCGCAAGTACAACCTGCTCATCGGCCAGCCGACCGCCGAGGAGGTCAAAATCCGCATCGGCAGCGCGCTCCCGCTGGACCCCCCGCTGAAGATGGAGGTTCAGGGCCGGGACCAGGTGACCGGCCTCCCGCGCATCGTCACACTGAATTCCGACGAGGTGACGGAGGCCATTGCCGAGCCGCTGACGGCGATGATCGGCGTCATCAAGGCGGTCCTGGAGCGTACCCCGCCCGAACTGGCATCCGACATCATTGAGCGGGGGATCGCCCTGGTGGGCGGGACGGCCCTGCTGCGGAAAATAGACGAACTGGTCACGCGGGAGACCGGGGTTCCGGCCTGGGTCGCCGAGGCACCGATGGCCTGCGTCGCGATCGGCGCAGGGAAAGCCCTGGAGCAGTACGAAGTCCTGCGGCGCAGTGTGCCGGATATGGACGGCTGAAACCGGGCCGGGGGATGGGCGAAGAGGTCCGAACTCTGGGCACAGAGGACTACGACCGACTGGTGGCCCTATGGCAACGGGCCGGCCTGCACTCCCTGCGCCTGCAGGGCCGGGATAGCCGCGAGGCCATCGCCCGCCAGTTAGAAACCAGAGTGCAGACCATTCTGGGCCTGGAGGTGGACGGTCGCCTTGCTGGGGCAGTGGTTGCTACCCACGACAGCCGAAAAGGGTGGATCAATCGCCTGGCCGTGGACCCCGATTTCCGCCGCCGGGGGTATGGGTTGCGCCTGATCCGGGCGGCGGAAGAGGTTTTGAAGTCCCAGGGCATAGAGGTCATCGCCGCGCTGGTGGAGAGCGACAACTTCGCATCTCTGGCTCTGTTCCAGAAGGCGGGCTACCGGGAAATAGACCCTGGCATGCACTACCTGACCAGGCGGGATCGGGACGAGGCATAATGGAAACGGGCGACGCGTCTCCTTACACGCCGCCCGTTTTACATCTTACATTTTACTCTTAAATGAAATTCTACATCCTTTCTCTCGGCTGTGCAAAGAACACAGTGGACGCGCAGGGGATGGCGACCCTGCTGACGCGCGTCGGTCACCAGGCCACCGACGATCCCCGTCGAGCGGACCTGCTCATTGTCAACACCTGCTGCTTCATTGAGCCGGCGCGGGAGGAGTCACTGGTCGCGTTGCGGGAGGTCGCTGCCGCCAAGAAGCCCCATCAACGCCTCCTGGTCGCCGGGTGCTGGCCCCAGCGCGAACCCTATGCCATCTTGGAGGCGGTGCCGGGAGTGGACGGCCTCCTGAGCACCCGCCGCTGGGCCGACATCGCCTCCGTTGTCCGTCAACTGACCCGCCCTGACCGGGATAAGCCCTATATCCACATCTCCGACGTCCCGATGGCCGACGATGCCCCCGACGTCCCGCGCATCGCCGTCCAGGGAGGCAGCGCGTACCTGAAAATCGCCGACGGCTGCAGCCGTCCCTGCGCCTTCTGCGCCATCCCGCGCATCAAGGGGCCTGCCGTCAGCCGTCCCCTGGAGCGCGTCCTGGAGGATGCCGCTTTTGCCGCCAGCCAGGGGGCGAAAGAACTGGTCCTCATCGCCCAGGACACCACCGCCTACGGCCGCGACCTGGGCCTGGAGGACGGCCTGGCTGTCCTTCTGGAACGACTGGTAGAGCGGGTACCCCAGGTGCCCTGGATTCGGGTGATGTACGCCTTTCCCGGCGCGGTCACCCCGCGGCTGATGGAGGGGATGGCCCGCCATCCCCAGGTTCTCCCGTATCTGGACATTCCCCTGCAGCACGCCCATCCGGCCGTCCTGCGGCGCATGCGCCGTCCCGCCGACGTGGACTGGGTCCGGCGGACGATCGCCGCGCTGCGAGAGCGTATGCCCGAAATCGCCCTTCGCACCACCTTTATCGTTGGCTACCCCGGCGAGACGGAGGAGGAATTCGCCGCGCTCCTGCGGTTCGTGGAGGAGATGGAATTTGACCGCGTTGGCGTCTTCGTCTACTCCCACGAAGAGGACACCGAGGCTGCCGCGCTTCCCGACAATGTCCCCGCCGACGTTAAGGAGGAGCGCCGCGCCCGCCTGATGGAACTCCAGCAGACCATCTCGCTGGCGAAAAACCGCGCCCTCATTGGGCGGACGCTGGATGTTCTGATAGAAGGACAGGGAGATGGCCTGAGCGTCGGGCGAACATATCGGGATGCCCCCGAAATTGACGGCCTGGTGCTGATTCCGGAGGAACTGCTGGTGGGGGAGATCGTACCGATACGGATCACCGGGGCGATGGAATACGACCTGGTGGGAGAGAGGGAGGCGTAAAACGTAAAACGTATTGCGTAAAGCACGATACGCGATTTGCGATACGCGAGGTGACTATGGAGGATGTACTTCGAACCGCGATCACTATCGCTCATGAGGCCGGTGAAATCATCCGCCGGGCCTTCCCGCGCAGCGTCCTTTCCAGCATCCACTACAAGGGGGACGTGAATCCGGTCACCGAGACAGACCTGGAGGCGGAGAGACGAATTGTGGAACGGTTGCGTGCCGCTTTTCCCGACCACCGTATCTTTGCCGAAGAAAGCGGCGGAGATGCCTGGCAATCTCCCGGCCCGCCCATCTGGCTGATAGACCCGTTGGACGGGACGAACAACTTCGCCCACGGCTTTCCCCACGTCGCCGTCTCGCTGGCACTGGTGGCCGACGGCGAACCGGTGGTCGGGGTGATCTACGACCCGCTGCGGGATGAGACCTTCGCGGCGGTAGCGGGCAGCGGCGCAGCGCTCAATGGGGAGCCCATCCACGTCTCCACCGTCGCCGACCTCTCCGAGGCGTTCCTGGCGACCGGCTTCCCCTACGACCGCCGGACCGCCACCGACAATAATGTGGAGCGGATGGGGCGATTTGTGCGGCGGTCACTGGGAGTGCGGCGGGCCGGCGCGGCCACGCTGGATCTGGCCTACGTAGCCTGCGGGCGGCTGGACGGCTTCTGGGAAATCCGGCTGGCGCCGTGGGACGTAGCGGCCGGGATCCTGCTGGTGCGGGAGGCGGGCGGCCGCGCTACCGACTTTGACGGCACACCCCACTGCCTCTCCGGCGCCGCGATCGTCGCCTCCAACGGCCTCATCCACGACCAGATGCTGGAGGTAGCCCGGGAGCCGATTCGGGGAGTGGTGTGATGAAGCCAGCGCTGTACCTGCTGTTCCCCCTTGTCCCGACAGTCTTCCTGACCATCTGGTCGGGCATCGTGGGGCGGCGGCGGCTTTTCTACATCGCCAAACCTCTGAGTACGCTCCTGGTGATTATCGCGGCTGGGGCATCGTTTCTGGAGCCGAACCGCAACCTGCTGTATACCGGGGGCGTATTGATCGGGCTGGTGTTGTCTCTGAGCGGCGATGTCGCTTTAGTGTTGGAGGGCAAAAGTGCTTTTTTGTGGGGACTGAGGCTGTTTCTGGCAGCCCATATTGCGTACACGGCGGTTTTTATGTCCCTGGGCCGTTTTTCGCCCAGGGACATCCCTTCTGCTATACTCCTGTTCCTGGCAGGTGCAGGGTTCTATGCCCTCATCCGGCCCGGTCTGGGGCCGCTGAAGGGCCCGGTCATTGCCTATATGGTCATCATCTCGTTGATGGTTCACCGCGCCCTCTCCACACTGACCAGTCCTCTATTCAGCCCCGCTCAGGCAACGATGATCGCCGTCGGCGCGCTCCTGTTCTACGCCTCCGACGTGATTCTCGCCGCCAATAAGTTCTGGAAGCCCTGGCGATACCACCGCTTCAGCCTGGCGCTGTACTACGGGGGACAGTTCCTCATCGCGCTGGCGGCCAGTTACTTCCGGTGAACGTTCAGGGCGATGAAGTACCCATCGCCCTGAATCCTCTGGTTTTATCCTCTGGCAAAGAGCACCCAGGATATTCCCAGCGCCATCAAAGTATTGAAGACCGTCGCCGCCAGGTACACCAGGAGCGGACGGAGGCCGATCTTCCGCAGTTCGCCGACGGCCAGGTTCCACCCGATGCCGATGAAGGCCAGCGTGAACGCCCAGTTGCGGAGGGCGTTGATGCTCTGGACTTGCGCTTTGGTGAAGAACCCCGCTGAGGCCAGTGCGGAGACCAGGATGAAGCCGAGGACAAATTTGGGGAAACGGTCCCAGATCAACCGGGCACTGGGCCGTTCGGTGGTCCCCCGCTCCTCCTTTGTCACCCAGTACAGGGCCAGCAGGAAGGCGACGACACCGATCAGGGCGTTCTGAGCCATTTTGACGATGGAGGCTATCTTGACCGCGGCCTCGCCGTACATCGCTCCGGCGCCCACCACAGCGGCGGTGGTATCAATGTTGCCGCCGAACCAGGCCCCGGCCCATTCGGGGGACATGCCGGTCGCGGCCGCGATCCAGGGCATCAGCACCATCATCGGCAGGGCGGTAACGATGACCAGCGCGGTGACGTAGGCCAAGTGTTCCCGCCGGGCAAGGATAGCCCCCGCAGCGGCAATCGCCGCTGAAACGCCGCAAATAGAAACGGCGGCACACATCAGCGCCTGTAGTTTCTTTTCCAGTCGGAGCAATCCGCCCAACCACCAGGTGAACGCGAAGACCGCCGTTACCAGAACCAGAGCCTGGATCACACCCCGCGCGCCGACGCTGACGATCTCTGTAAGGTTTACGCCGGCCCCCAGCAACACCAGGCCGATTTTCAGGAAAAATTCCGCACGAAAGACCCTCCCTAACCGGTCCTTGATCCCCGCGGCGGACGCGATCAGGCCCGTCGCCAACCCCAGTAGAGCGGCCCAGAGGGGATACTCCAGCGCCCGGGGGCTAACAGATGCCAGGCGGTTGGTCGCCCAGGCCAGCGCGGCCAGCAACACGGCCGAGGCAATCCACCAGGCCGTCTGTGTCCAGCGAGTGGAATGAGTTGACATAATACCTCCTCCCTTTCATTCCCCTGGGGTAACTGCTCACCGCAGGGTCGCAGTGGCGGACTACAAGCGCTATGCCGTTCGTAGTGCGCTACCGTTCGTAGTGCGCTACGGAGCGAAGCGGAGTAGCGCAGCGGAGACGCCACTCCGCTGGCGCTCCGTGGC
>CAKZOY010000558.1 GCA_937138275.1 uncultured Chloroflexota bacterium | reverse complement strand
GCGATATGCGATGTGCGATACGCGATATGCGATGTGCGATACGCGATCACCGATTTCCGGGGCCCGCTCCCGGGGGGTTTTCCCGGCCGTCCGGTCAGGGAGGCTTCCAGCCTGTGACCTCCCCTCTCTGGGACCTTCTCAGGCCGGTACTCGTCCCGGTCCACGCGTTGCAATAATTGGTTTGGTAAAATTATACCCGGTACTGGTGGGATGTCAAGTTTATATTGGCTGGGCATGCAGGCACGGGCTTGCACAGCAATTCGCCCTGCATGGGAAAGGGGGGTGTGGGGTTGTGGGGGCGGCGAAGCCGCCCCCACAACCCCACTTTCTCCTTACTTCGCGGGCACGCTGCTCCCCGAAAGGGATTCGCTGCACAAGCTCCCGCACGCCCGCACGCCCCCGCACGCGCACGCACCAACTTTGACAAAATTGCCTTTTGGTGCTATAATATAAATTCACGGGTCAATTCCATAAGGGGGATCGGGATGAGCGGTTGGAACACCAACAGTAAATCGTACGCGCGAGTGATCAGTTCCCTCGATTTGCCCGCGCTGATTGAAGTGCAACTGGAGTCCTATCGCTGGTTTCAGAAAGAGGGCTTGCTGGACCTGTTTACGGAAATCTCGCCCATAGAAAGTTATACCGGCAACCTTCGGTTGCACTTCCCCAGCCGGAAGCAGGAAAGTCGGCAGTTTGAGTTAAGTTATCGTTTTGGGAAACCTCCCCACTCCCAGGAAGAATGTCTGGAGCGGGACCTCACCTACGCGGCACCTTTATACGTGGATGTCGCGCTGGAGAACCGGGAGACCGGCGAAGTTATCAGGTCGGAAATTTTCCTCGGCGACTTCCCGCTGATGACCGAAAACGGTACGTTCATCTTCAACGGCACCGAGCGGGTGGTCGTCAGCCAGTTAATCCGTTCGCCGGGGGTGTACTTTGAGGTGGAAGAGGACCGGACCACCGGTCGGCGGCTCTGCATGGCAAAACTGATCCCCGACCGTGGCGCCTGGCTGGAGTTTGAGAGCCGCAAGACCGGCTACCTGACCCTCAAGTTCAACCGAAAGCGCACGCTCCCTCTGACCATCTTCCTGCGCGCCCTGGCCGCGGTGGATGATGGCACCGGCTCCCAGATTCTCACCGAGGGCACGGACGAGGAAATCCTCCGACTTTTTGCCGATGTAGATACTCTTCCGGACATTCAGTGGATTCCCACGACCTTCCGTCAGGAGCCAAACTGGGATACCCGAGGGGACCGGACCATCGCCGAGGAGGCATTGCTGGAATTCTATCGTCGGGTTCGCCCCGGCGACCTGGCGAACCTGGAGAACGCCCAGGAGTTCCTGAAAGCACAACTCTTTGACGACCGCCGTTATGACCTGCAGCGGGTGGGCCGCTACAAGCTGAACCATCGTCTGGGCCTCCATTTGCCCCTGGAGCAGCGAACGGTCACCAAACAGGACATCGTCTCCATCGTCCAGCACCTGATCCGCATCAATAACGGCGTGGAGGATGCCGACGACATAGACCATCTGGGCAACCGTCGGGTGAAGACGGTCGGGGAACTCATCCAGAACAAACTGCGGGTGGGACTCCTGCGGCTGGAACGGGTGGTCAAAGAGCGCATGTCTCTCCACCCCGAAACGGAACCCCTCACGCCGGTGGCCCTGATCAATATCCGACCTGTCGTGGCCGTAATTCGCGAGTTCTTCGGCTCCAGCCAGTTATCTCAGTTCATGGACCAGACCAACCCGTTGGCGGAACTGACCCATAAGCGGACCCTCTCCGCCCTGGGGCCGGGAGGACTCCGCCGGGAACGGGCCGGCTTTGAGGTCCGCGACGTCCATCATTCCCACTACGGCCGTATCTGTCCGATTGAGACACCGGAAGGTCCCAACATCGGCCTGATCGGCCGTCTGGCGACCTACGCGCGGGTCAACGATTTTGGCTTCATTGAGACGCCCTACCGCAGAGTGATCCGTTCCGTTCCCCCGGTAGCCGAGGCGCTGGTCGGTGAGCGATTGCGGGAACGGATTGTGGACCCGGAGACAGGGGAGGTGGTCGCCGAAGCCGGTGTGGAGGTGACGCCCGAATTGGCGGAACGTATTGCGGCCCTGAACCTGAGCGAGGACATTCCCATCCACCCGCGCGTGACCGGCGAAATTGTCTACCTCTCGGCCGACAAAGAGGAGCACTACACGATTGCCCAGGCCACGACCCGATTGGACGAGCGGGGCCGCTTCCTGAACCCGATGGTCTCCGCCCGCCGCGGGGACGAGTTCCTGCTCACCAGCCCCGACCGGGTGGACCTGGTGGATGTAGCGCCCGCCCAGATTGTCGGCGTCTCGGCGGCCCTGATTCCCTTCCTGGAGCACGACGACGCCAACCGCGCCCTGATGGGCTCCAATATGCAGCGCCAGGCCGTCCCGCTGATTTCCCCGGAGGCCCCTCTGGTCAGCACCGGGATTGAGCGGCAGGCCGCGGTGGACTCCGGACAGGTAGTCCTGGCCGAGGCCGACGGCGAGGTGATCAGCGTTGCCGGAGACCGGATTGTTGTTCTGGAGGACGGCGGTAGTTTTCGGAGTTATACCCTGCGGAAGTACAACCGTTCCAACCAGTCCACCTGCATAGACCAGCGCCCGCTGGTCCACAAAGGAGAGCGCGTGCGCCAGGGGCAGGTGCTGGCGGATAGTTCTGCCACCAACGGCGGCGAACTGGCGCTGGGGCATAACGTCCTCTGCGCCTTCCTCTCCTGGGAGGGGTGGAACTTTGAGGACGCGATCATCATCAGCGAAAGCCTGATTCGCGACGACAAGTTCACCTCCATCCACATTGAGAAGCACGAGACCGAGGCGCGGGATACCAAACTGGGCCCCGAGGAAATCACGCGGGATATCCCCAACGTTGGCGAGGACGCGTTGCGGGACCTGGACGAGCGGGGGATCATTCGCATTGGCGCAGAGGTCGGCCCGTCGGACATCCTGGTGGGCAAGGTGACCCCGAAGGGGGAGAAGGAACTGACGCCGGAGGAGAAACTTCTGCGGGCTATCTTCGGGGAAAAGGCCCGGGATGTGAAGGATTCCAGCCTGCGCATGCCTCACGGCGAGCGCGGCAAGGTGGTGGACATCAAAGTATTTGACCGCGGGGAGTACCGCGACCTGCCCACCGGGGTGGAGAAGATGGTCCGCGTCAGCGTGGCCCAGCGGCGCAAGATCACCGAGGGGGATAAGATGGCGGGCCGGCATGGAAATAAGGGCGTCGTCTCCCGCGTGGTCCCCATTGAGGATATGCCTTTCCTTGCCGACGGTACGCCGGTAGAGATCATCCTCAACCCGCTGGGGGTGCCGGGCCGGATGAACATCGGGCAGGTGCTGGAGACCCACCTGGGGTGGGCAGTGCACCGGCTCGGATTCCGCGCCGTCAGCCCGGTTTTTGACGGTGCAACGGAAACCCAGATCGCCGCCGAACTGGCGCGCGCCTGGATGATGGACCGGGCCTGGCAGGAGGCCACTGAGCGGGCCTGGGCGTGGCTGAAGGCCCAGGAGTACCCGCTGGAAACCCTGAACGATGACGACGAGGCCCGTCTGCTCTATATCCTGGACCGGCTTCCGGACCTGGGATATGATGAGGAGCGGCTGACCCGGGACCGCGTCTATGCCCGCCGTTCGGTTCTGCGGGAGTGGCTGCGGGAACGGGGCTACGACCCGGACTTCCTGCTTTCCTTTGAGGATGACCCCCGCCCGCTGGCGGAGCGGGAGAAGGCCGACCGCGCCGCACATATGGCCTGTCTGCGCCTCTGGCTGAAGGATCACGGACAAGATGATGTGGATGCTTTATCTGACGAAGAAGTAAAGCTTCTGGCGACTCAGGTTAGTCTGGACACGCGTGACCCGTTGCCCACCCTGGGCAAGGCCATCCTCTACGACGGGATGACCGGCGAGCCCTTTGACCAGCCGGTGACGGTGGGGATGATCTACATGATGAAACTGGCCCACATGGTGGAGGACAAAGTCCACGCCCGCTCCACCGGCCCGTACAGCCTGGTCACCCAGCAGCCGCTGGGCGGGAAGGCACAGTTCGGCGGTCAGCGATTCGGCGAGATGGAGGTCTGGGCCCTGGAGGCCTACGGCGCGGCCTACACCCTCCAGGAGATGCTCACCATCAAGTCGGACGACGTCCAGGGCCGGGTGCGGACGTACGAGGCCATTGTGAAGGGGAAGCCCATCACCGAATCGGGGGTGCCGGCGTCCTTCAAGGTGCTGGTCAAAGAGTTGCAGAGCCTCGGCCTGGCGGTGGAGGCGGTCACCGAGAGCGGCGAGGTGCTGCGCTTCGGGCGGGAGGAGAGCCGTCCGCGCGTCCCGCGCCTGGCAATGGGGCTCCTGGGGCTGGGCGACCGACACACGGAGGAGTTTGACTAAATTCACAACTTGTGGTAAAATCTACGTTCGTTGTGCCGAGAAAACAGCGAAGAAAATCACGCGTCCGGCACCTTGAGGAAAGGGTTCACGGAACGAATTAGGGAGAAAGACCGTGCCGACGATCAATCAACTGGTTCGCAAAGGACGAAAACCCAAAGTCAAAAAGACCAAGGCTCCGGCGCTGCAGTACATCTTTAACTCGTACAAGCAGCGGCGCCTGCGCATGCCTGAGGGCGCGCCCCAGAAGCGGGGGGTTTGCACCCAGGTGCGGACGATGACGCCGAAGAAGCCGAACTCCGCGCTGCGGAAGATCGCCCGCGTGCGCCTGACCAACGGCATTGAGATCACGGCCTACATCCCGGGAGAGGGGCACAACCTGCAGGAGCACTCGGTGGTGCTGGTGCGGGGCGGCCGCGTGAAGGACCTGCCGGGCGTGCGCTATCACATCGTCCGCGGCGCACTGGATGCCGCCGGGGTGGACGGCCGCGCCCAACAGCGGTCCAAGTACGGTACCAAGGCCGGCAAGGCCGGCAAGGCCGGCAAGGCGGGCAAGCCCGGAGCCAAACCTAAAAAGAAGTAAAAGGGTCTTACACTAGAGGACTTGCGCGGTAAATCCTTTCAGGGGAGCAGCGCACCCGTGAGAAGGGGGAAAGCGGGGTTTTTGGGGGCGGCGAAGCCGCCCTCAAAAACCCCACACCCTACCCCTTTCCTGATGCAGGGCGAATTGCTGCGCAAGCCCCGATAGAATGTCGTCACGAGTTTTTTGGAGGAAGTATGCCCAGACGATACCGCCCACCGAAGCGGGAAGTTGAGCCGGACCTGCGCTATAACAGCGTCCTGGTTTCGCGGTTTATCAACAAAATTATGAAAGACGGCAAGAAGAGCCTGGCGACCCGCATCATGTACCAGGCGATGGATATCGTCCAGGAGCGCACCCGGCGTCCGGCGCTGGAGGTTCTGGAGGAGGCGGTGCGCAACGTCTCCCCCATTCTGGAGGTCAAGCCCCGCCGCGTCGGCGGCGCGACCTACCAGGTGCCGGTGGAGGTGCCTCCCCACCGCCAGACCAGCCTGGCGATTCGCTGGATTCTGGATGCCGCCCGCAACCGCTCGGGGCGCTCTATGGCCCAAAAACTGGCGGCCGAATTGATGGACGCGGTCAACAAGACCGGCGCAGCGATTAAGAAGCGGGAAGACACCCACAGAATGGCCGAAGCGAACCAGGCCTTCGCCCACTATCGGTGGTAACCACCGGGCGGTGGGGGGCCCGGGCGACCCGAGGGGACGATGACATGGCCTGGCCACTGGAGCGGGTTCGCAATATCGGGATCATCGCCCACATAGACGCGGGGAAAACCACTACTACCGAACGGATTCTCTTTTACACAGGACGAACTCATCGGATGGGGACGGTGGACGAAGGAACCACCGTCACCGACTGGATGGTCCAGGAGCGGGAACGGGGCATCACCATCACCGCCGCCGCAGTGACCTGCTTCTGGAAAGACCATCAGATTAACATCATTGACACGCCGGGGCACATAGACTTCACCGCCGAAGTCCAGCGGAGTTTGCGCGTCCTGGACGGCGCCGTGGTGGTCTTTGACGGAGTGGCGGGCGTGGAGCCGCAATCCGAGACCGTCTGGCGGCAGGCCCGCTCCTTCGGTGTGCCCCTGATCGCTTTCATTAACAAGATGGACAAACTGGGCGCCGATTTCGCCCACGCCACCGGGACGATTCGGGAGCGCCTGGGCGCCAATCCCGTGACCGTCCAGTGGCCCATCGGTCGGGAATCCTCCTTCCGGGGCGTGGTGGACCTCCTGGAAATGCGCGCCATCATCTGGGTGGATGAGTTGGGCAAAGAGCCGGTGATAGAACCCGTCCCCCTGGAGATGATGGAGGAGGTCATGGTGTTGCGGGAGCAGGTCCTGGAGCAGATTGTGGAGACGGACGACGATCTGACCGCCCGCTATCTGGAAGGGGAGGAGATTTCGGCGGCCGACCTGCGGCGGGCGCTGCGTCGGGCGACCATCAACGGGACGCTGGTCCCGGCACTTTGTGGCTCCGCCCTGCGCAACAAGGGGGTGCAGCCCCTGCTGGATGCGATTGTGGACTACCTGCCCTCGCCCCTGGACATCCCGCCGGTGGAAGGGGAAAATCCCCGCACCGGGCAGGTAGAGACCCGTCCGGCCGACGGGAATGTTCCGCTGGCGGCTCTTGCCTTCAAGGTCGCCAGTGACCCCTACGTGGGCCGTCTGGTCTACGTTCGGGTCTATTCGGGCAAACTGAAGGTCGGTTCCTCCGTCTACAATCCCGGCAAGGGGCAGACGGAGCGCATTGGCAAACTCCTGCGGATGTTTGCCCGGGACCGGGAGGAGATTCCCGAACTGGCGGCCGGGGACATCGGCGGGGTGGTCGGTCTGAAGGCGACGTTCACCGGCGACACTCTCTGCCCGCCGACGGCCCCCATCATCCTGGAGCCCATCACCTTCCCGGAGCCGGTGGTATTTGTGGCGATTGAGCCCAGGACCGCAGCGGACCAGGAGCAGTTGCACCAGGCGCTGCGGCGGCTGGCGGAGGAGGACCCCACCTTCGTCGTCCGCACCGACGAGAACACCGGGCAGACGATTCTGGCCGGGATGGGGGAACTCCACCTGGAGATTCTGGTGGACCGGCTGGTGCGGGAGTTCCGCGTGGAAGGACGGGTGGGGCGGCCGCGGGTGGCCTACCGGGAGACGGTCACCGTCCGGGCCGAAGCGGAGGCGGTGTTTGACCGCCCCATCAGCGGAAGCCCACAGTACGCGCGGGTGCGCCTGGCGGTAGAGCCTCTCCCGGCGGGCAGCGGTTTCCGGTTTCAGGACCCCAGCCGGGGCAAACTTCTGCCGCCGCCGTTTGTGAAGGCGATAGAGGAGGGATGCCACGAGGCGATGGAGAGCGGTGTCCTGGCGGGTTACCCGCTGGTGGATGTACAGGTCACCTTGCTGGACGCGTCCTGGGATAAGGAAATCTCTACCGAACTGGCCTTCAAGGTCGCCGGGTCTATGGCTTTCAAGAAGGCGGTGGAGGATGCCCGACCGGTCCTTCTGGAACCGGTGATGCGGACGGAGGTCATCGTACCGGACGCGTCGGTGGGCGAGGTCATTGGCGACCTGAACAGTCGGGGGGCAAATATAGAGAGCATGGAATCCCGACCGGGCGGCGTGCGCGCCGTGCGGGCGATGGTTCCACTCTCCCGGATGTTCGGTTATGCGACCGATATTCGTTCCCTGACCCAGGGTCGGGGGACGTTCACGATGGAGTTCCACCACTACGCACCGGTGGACAAAGAACAGATGGAGGCCATCCTGTATGGAGGCCGTGGCTGGTAGAAGACGCTCTCACGAGTTGGGAGTTGTTCTCCAGTGCCGTTTGGGCCGGGGGATAACTCCGGCCCAAATGTTTGTGGCTCATGTCCAGATCTCGTGCAGGTGGGGTCTGGTCTTTAGCGCCCCCTCATCCCCCTGACCCCCTTCTCCCCCGCCGCGGCGGGGGAGAAGGGGGAAAAGAGAGCAAGGCTTGTCCTTGCTCTTTCCTCCCCGTGCGGCGAATGCCGCAACGGGGAGGGGGCAAGGGGGAGGGGTGAAGGTGTCCTTGAGAAAGTGCACTACTTTTAAACATAAGCCCCGTTTGTATGGAGAGCGTTGGGAGTGCTACCGCTATCCCGAAACTGTAGAAAAGTCATTACTATTGCAAATCATCACTATGATGAAAGGAGTGAGGAGAAATGGCTAAGCCAAAGTTCGTCCGTGAGAAGCCGCACGTAAACGTGGGGACCATCGGACACATTGACCACGGTAAGACCACGCTGACGGCGGCGATTACCAAGGTGCTCGCTATGCGGGGCATGGCGGAATACAAGTCCTACGACGATGTCGCCAAGGCGGATGCGAAGATGTTCCGCCGGGATGCGACGAAAATCCTGACCGTCGCCATCGCCCACGTGGAGTACGAGACCGAAAAGCGGCACTACGCCCACGTGGACTGCCCCGGTCACCGGGACTACATCAAGAACATGATCACCGGCGCGGCGCAGATGGACGGGGCGATCCTGGTGGTGTCCGCTGCGGACGGTCCGATGCCCCAGACCCGGGAGCACGTTCTGCTGGCGCGGCAGGTCAACGTTCCGGCCATTGTGGTCTTCCTGAACAAGGTGGACCTGATGGAGGACGAGGAACTGCTGGAACTGGTGGAACTGGAACTGCGGGACCTGCTGAATTCCTACGGCTTCCCCGGCGACGAGACGCCTGTCGTCCGCGGTTCTGCCCTGAAGGCGCTCCAGTCCCCCAGCACCGACCCCAACGCGCCCGAGTATCAGTGCATCTGGGAACTGATGCGCGTGGTGGACGAGTACATCCCCACGCCGGTGCGGGAAGAGGATAAGCCGTTCCTGATGCCCATTGAGGACGTCTTCAGCATCAAGGGGCGCGGTACGGTGGTCACCGGCCGGGTGGAGCGCGGCACGCTGGTACCGATGACCGAGGTGGAAATTGTCGGGCTGCGGGACCGGCCGATGCGGACCGTCGTGACCGATATGGAGATGTTCCGCAAGAAACTGGATAAGGTCGTGGCGGGCGACAATGCTGGTCTACTCCTGCGCGGTGTGGGTAAGGACGAGGTCACCCGCGGGATGGTCGTGGCCGCTCCGGGCTCCATCACCCCGCACCGGAAGTTTGAGGCCAACGTCTACGTGCTCCGCAAGGAGGAGGGCGGGCGGCACAAGGCCTTCTTCTCCGGCTACCGGCCGCAGTTCTATATCCGGACAACCGACGTCACCGGCACCATCACCCTGCCGGAGGGCGTGGAGATGGTGATGCCCGGCGACAACGTCAACCTGATGGTGGAACTGATTGAACCGGTCGCGGTGGAGCAGGGCTCCCGCTTCGCCATCCGCGAGGGCGGTCTGACCGTCGGCGCGGGCGTGATCACCAAGATTCTGGACTAAGGGTTCAATGGCCAAACAGAAGATCCGTATCCGCCTGAAAGCGTACGATCACCGGGTGCTGGACGAGTCGGCGCGACGCATCGTGGAGGCGGCCGAGCGCACGGGGGCGACGGTCGTCGGCCCCATCCCATTGCCGACCCAGATTGAGCGCTTCACCGTGCGTCGGTCCACCTTCATTGACAAAGACTCGCACGAGCACTTTGAAATTCGGACGCACAAGCGGCTGATTGACGTTCTGGAACCGGATAACAAGACGATAGATGCGCTGATGCGGCTGAATCTGCCGGCCGGGGTGGATATAGAGATCAAGTTGTAGCAAGTAGACAAGTAGGCAAGTAGACAAGTAGGCAACCGGCGGTAGAATTCACACCTTGCACACCCGCACACTTGCAAACTTGCACACCTGCCGGGATGATGCGGCCTGACCCAGGGCTGGCAGTCCCATAGAGGAGTGAGAACAGTGAAGGGAATTCTGGGGAAAAAAGTCGGTATGACGACCCTCTTCACGAAAGAGGGGGAGGCGATCCCGGTGACGGTGATTGAGGCCGGGCCCTGTTGGGTCACTCAGGTCAAGACACCGGAGCGGGACGGATATAGTGCGGTACAGTTGGGGTTTGAACCGGTCAAGCCCTCCCGCCTGACGCGCGGGGAACTGGGCCACCTGGGGTTTCTGAAGACGGACGCCCGTCATCCCCGTCGGCGTGTTCTGAAGGGGTTGCCCTCTCCGCTGCGCCGTCTGCGGGAATTCCGCGTCAAACCAGAGGAGGCACCCGCTGAGGGGGAGAAGATCACCGTGGACGTCTTCCAGGTGGGGGACCGGGTGGATGTGGTCGGCACGTCCAAGGGACGGGGCTTCGCTGGAGGGATCAAGCGGTACGGGTTCAACCGTCAGCCGAAGACCCACGGGCAGTCGGACCGGGAGCGCCGCCACGGCTCCATTGGCGCCACCACGACGCCGGGCCGGGTGCTCAAGGGGACCCGCATGCCCGGTCGGATGGGCGGCGTGCGGGTGACGGTGCAGAATCTGGAGGTCGTGATGGTGGACCCGGATCGGAATCTGCTGGCCGTGCGCGGGGCGGTCCCGGGCCATCGGGGCAGTCTGGTGATGGTGAAAGCGGCGCGCAAAACCAGGGAACGTGGTAGGGAGTAAGGAGTAGGGAGTA
>CAKZOY010000557.1 GCA_937138275.1 uncultured Chloroflexota bacterium | reverse complement strand
GCGGAGGTGCGGAGGGGCGGAGGGGCGGAGGGGCGAAGTGTTTTGCGACCAAAGAGAGTCAGGAGCGAGCGCCCCACGGCCAAGACGGCCAGGAAGAGGGGGAGGAGCCCCAGGTACGCCCCGCCCTCCACGTAGTTCTTGACGTCCCAATCCGGGCTGATGATCGGGTTCCCCTCGGCGTTGATGGTGAAGGGGACGGTGCGCCACTGGAAGAGGTCAAAGTAAGCGTGATGGGCCGGGTTGCCGAAGAAGTTGGGGACGAAGAAGGCGATCAGACGGCGGGGCGGGTAGGCCCAGCCCAGGACCTGCTCCAGCGTTGGGGCGGCCTGGGCGCCGCGGAAGCCCGTCGCAGCGACCTCGTAGAGGGGGACGAACTGCACAGCGCCCAGGGCCAGTCCCAGGGCCAGCATCAGCGCCAGCCAGAGTGCCGGTTTCCGCGGGACGGCCCGCTCCGCCCGCCAGCGGAACGCCAGCCGCCACAGAATGTAGGCGCCGGCGACCAGCAGGACGAAGTAGGTGTTCTCGGCGTGTCCTGCCAGCATCTGGCAGCCCAGCCCGATAGCCCCTAACACCGCCCAGGGAAGACTGGCGGGCCGTCGGCCTAGCGCGGGCTGCTGGCGGATCACCAATTCGGCCATCGCCAGGATGAAGGGGAGCCAGGAGGCGCCGGCGATAATCATCGGGTGGACCACCGAGACCACCATAAAGCCGCTGAACTGGAAGGTGATCCCGGCGACCAGTCCCCCTAGGCGGGAGGTGCCCAGGGTGCGGGCGAAAAGGTATGTCCAGACTCCTGCCAGCCCCAGTTGCAGCCAGGCAAATACCCCGTAGGCGCGCCAGAGGGGTAGAATGTAGAAAACGATACTGAGCGGATAGAGGGCGGAGTGCTGCCCGTTGGCGAAGAAAGGATGTCCCGCGAAGATGTACGGGTCCCAGAGGGGGAGTTCCCGCTGATGGATTGCCTGGAGGATGAACCGTTTCCAGACGTAGTTTTCCAGGATCAGGTCGGCCAGGAGGGGGTTATGGGGGACGGAGACGCCCAGGCTGGCGGCTGCGGAGCGGAAGGGCTCAAAGAGGAAGAGCGCGTCGGCGGGGACGAGGGTTTTCGGCCCCAGGGCCACCGGCGCAAAGAGCAGGAGCGGAAGGAGCATCAGGAGCAGGACCGCCCCCAGGTCCGGCAGAATGCGATTCCCCCACCGAAACCGTTCCATCACCCTACCCGTGCTCACTTACCCACCTGCAAACTTGCATACTTGCTCACTTGCCATACCGCCAGCGCACCTGCCAGACCCGCAGAGCAGCCTCTATCTGCACCTTCAGGCTCATCTTGGATTTGCCCCGCTGGCGCTCGGCAAAGTGAATCGGGATTTCCAGAATGCGGTAACCCATTCGCTCACAGAGGTAGGCGGTTTCCACCTGAAAGATGTAGCCCTGGGAGCGGATGCGGTCCAGCCCGATACCCTCCAGCGTTTCTCGCCGCCATGCCCGGAAGCCCCCGGTGACGTCCCGGATGCGCAGGCCCAGGATGGTGCGGGCGTAGAAGTTGGCCCAGGCGGAGAGGAGTTTGCGCTCTACCCCCCAGTCCTCGGCGGTGCTGCCTCCGGGGACGTAGCGGGAGCCGATGACCAGGTCGTAGTCCGGGATATGGGCCAGCAGGCGGGAGACGTCGGCGGGGTTGTGGGAAAAGTCGCAGTCCATCTGGATGAGCACGTCGGCCCCCTGGGCCATCGCGCGGCAGAAGCCCTCCAGGTAGGCCCATCCCAGGCCGCGTGGGCCGGTGCGGTGGAGGACGGCGACGCGCCCCGGATGTTCGGCCGCTATGCGGTCGGCGATCTCGCCGCTGCCATCGGGAGAGGCATCGTCCACAACCAGTACGCTCAGGTTGGGGAAACCTAAACCCAGTAGGGCGTCAATCATCGGGCCGATGTTCTCGGCCTCGTTGTAGGTGGGAAGAACGACGGTTACTTGCATTTGCAGTTCCTTGTCGGATGGGGCTTACGGTGGAAGCCATCACAGCAAGTCCTGGCCTCAAAATAAAAGGGCGCGACCGAAGGATAATGGTCGCAGCCCTCAGATGAGAGTCCGATCCGGTTCAAATAACGGGTCGCAGAGAGCGGTAAACGGATTCCCGCAGTTTCCCCGCACTGGGATAGGAACCCGCGGATAGGGTACCCATGCGGACGGAGAGGCGAGGGATGGACGTTTTCTTCGCTTTTTGCATCGCCTCCCAATCCTCCCGCGGGTAGAAAAGGGCCAGTGCTTCCTGAAGGCGGGTGGTCAGCCGCTCCTGAATACGTCCCGCCTCTTGCGGCCCGGTGACGGCGAAGAAGGTGGCGTCGTCCAGTTGGCCGACAAAGGTCTCTTTGCCCCCCTCTTCCTCCGCGACGTGGCGGACGATCAGGGCTACGGCGCGCAGGACATCGTCCCGGGCCACGAAGCCGTAGGCGTCGGCGAAGGCCTCCAGTCCGTCTATCGCCAGGGCGGTCATCGCCCAACCCTTCTCGCCCAGCAGTTGATTGAGATGGTCTTCCACCAGGCTGGCGAAGGGGAGTTCCGTGATGGGGTGCATCACCGATTGCATCTGGGCCCGGCGGAGGACGTTGCGGACCCGCAGACGGAGTTCCTGGATGTCAAAGGGCTTGGTGACGTAGTCCACTGCGCCCAGTTCCAGGCCGGCCAGGCGGTCAATCCGCTCCCGTTTCTCGGTGAGGAAGAGGATGGGGACCTGGGAGGTTCGGCGGTGACTGCGCAATCGGCGGCAGATTTCGTACCCATCAATATCGGGCAGTCGGATGTCCAGGATGATGAGGTCGGGCAGAGTGTGTTGGACGAAATCCAGGGCTTCTTTGCCCCAGCCGCATACGGTGACCTCGTATCCCTGAATCTGGAAATACGAAGCCAGCATCTCTGCGGTGTTCGGTTCATCTTCTACGATGAGGATCTGCTGCGGCATATTTGCTCCCGTGACCGGTTAACCGATGGGCTCCTTGTAAATCGCGTATGTGCAGACTTTACCCCCTGCAGCCACGCAGTCAATTTCATCTATGCGGAACTTTTTGCCTCCACTGACCCAATGGAGTCCCTCTTCAATGACGCCCATTCCGGCAAAGCAGATCGGACGGTCGGAATGGCGCCCCCAGCAGACGGGGCAGGGCTCCATTGTGTAGGTATAGTACTCCCCTTTATCCTCCACTTTACTGACCTGGTCGCTGAACTGGGTGAATATCTGGGCCAGGGCCGGAAGACCGACCTTCAGTTTGGCGCCGAGGGGAAGGGCCCGGAAGGCCAGGTCTCCCATACCGACCAGAGGGCCGAAGCCGGGAAGCCCCAGGGTGAAGGCAGCCCGTCCGGCCCGTAGTTCCAGACCCCGACTGCCGCGAGGGCCGTACATCTCCTCCAGCGCCATGTTGAGGGCGGAGAAATCGGCAAAATCAAACTCTTTGTTAAAGTTATCGGGGGGATAATTGTCAATCAGGTGGGAAAGCCCGGCCAGGTTGAGGATGGCGTTGAGGCCGTTTTTCCCCATCACTTCCTCAATCGCCATAATATAGATGCGGGCGAGTTTATTGGGGTAATAGTAGCCGCTGGGTGGGATTCTTCTGCTCACTTTGTGCCTCCTTCCTGGCCTAAAGGATGTCGGCCAGTTCTTCGGCCGCGCGCCGCATCTCCAGGAATACCAGACCCAGTTTGGCTCCGGACCGGGCCATTACGGTGAGGACGGCCTCTTCACCAACGGCAGTCAGGATAACGTATCCCCGCTCGCCTTTTACGTAGACTTCATCCAGAGAACCGCGCCCCAGTTCGCTGGCAATCCG
Source organism: uncultured Chloroflexota bacterium (assembly GCA_937138275.1). GTDB lineage: Bacteria > Chloroflexota > Anaerolineae > B4-G1 > DUEL01 > SpSt-77. The sequence continues at coordinate 1,149 of CAKZOY010000557.1, read as the reverse complement.
CTCGCCCAGAGAGAGCATCGCCGCAGACATCGCCGCAACCCGATCCTCTTCTACCCCGGAGGGAAGAGCCGAAGCGATAGCCAGACCATCCACGCTCACCAGGGCGGAGGCCTCAATATCTGGAGTGCTCATTTGGAGGTTGCGCAGACGCTCTACGATACGGTCGGTACGGGTTCTCTCGGCCATCCTTTACTCCTTGGGAAAGGTTCGGGAAAGATGATGGTTAGGAAACAATTGCGAAATTACCACGAAATGAGGGATTTGTCAAGCAGCGCTGGGTTCTGATCCTGCAATCTCTTCCTCACCCCGGCGCAGAAAAAATTCCCGCACCGTTTGCACGATCGTTTCCGAAGATTCCAGCGCGTTTTCTGCCATCTCCTTATCGTAGAAGATGTGCGGATACCCATCGGGCAACCCGTTCGGGTATCGGGATGGGATATAGTGAAGGTCCAGGTGGCGAGCGGGCCTTGCAATGGCGTCTAACTCCGGTACCTGTTTGGCGACTTCGCGAACCATCTCCCACAGGGAATGAGTCAAGAGCGCCTTTCGCCGGGCACCCAGATAATAGAGAAGGGCCTTCAATGCTTTCTCCCCGGCTTGCTGGGCCAGAAAACAGGCCTGTTCGTAAAAGCCGCCCTGAATATTCCAGCGAACCGCTTCCAGGTCATACAGAGACTGCCGGAACCACCGCTGGGCCTCACTTCGGCGCTTCCCGCTCATAAATCAGCACCCCCTCTTCCTGAATCATCTCGGCGAACGCGTTGCCGGCCGCTACCATCGCCGCGAACTCCTCGGGCGTGTAGACCAGAATATCCACATGACCGATCTCCGGCGGTAGAAAGCGGGACGCTTCCAGCAGTCTCTCCATAAAGGGGGCCGGAGTTTGCTTGATGAGTACCACGTCCAGGTCGCTCAGGTCGTCTGCCTCTCCCCGGGCCCAGGAACCGAAAAGGTATACCCGGTCGGGACTGTACGGCATCAGGGACGCGACCAGGCGACGGACTCGCACGGGCAATCGGGGCTTCCGCCCGGGCATCTTTCTCCTTCGCGATCGGCGGGAAGCGAAAGGGACTCCGGCTTATATCCCACCCGTTGAGTTTGACAACTATCTGCTACCGGCTATCTGCTACCGGCTATCTGCTACCGGCT
>CAKZOY010000556.1 GCA_937138275.1 uncultured Chloroflexota bacterium | reverse complement strand
CCATCTCCCGTCCGCTGTATATGTACACCGCCGGTGAACCGCACGGGGTGGTGAAGGCGTACCTGGAATGGATTTTGAGCGAAGGCCAGCGCATTGTCCCGACGCTGGGGTTTGTTCCCCTGGGATAAATCTGGGAGGGGACCTATGAGCCGGAAACAGTGGCTGATCATCATCGCTTTGGGGATAGCAAACTGCGTGGTGCTGGGAGGGTTGATCCTGGCGGTTACTCTGACCCCCCGCCTGGGGGCAGGAGGATCTTTCGGGGCCACGCCGACTCCCAGCCCGACCCCTACGCCCATCCTTCCTCCGACCTGGACTCCCACACCGTCTCCGAGTCCTGCTCCCACACCCACTCCGCGCCCGACAGCAACACCGCCACCCGCCGCTCCAACTCCGACACCCTTCCCAACGTTCACCCCGACGCCGATCCCACCTCCCGAACTGGTGAACGCGGGCTTTGAGACCATTACCGGTTTTGAGATTCCTGGCTGGGTGGTGGACCCGGTGGTCAACTGGCGCTCCGGAGAGCCTTACGATCCCGATAACTCCTATGCCTACCCGAAGTTTAAGTACGCCGATGACCCGGTCCGGTTCATCACCGGCAACACTCTGCAAATTGAGTCCACCGACCAGTACGCCAAGTTCCAGGTGACCATCTATCAGATAGTGGCGGTCCCATCCGGGACCCAGGTCCAGTTTGAGATCAAGGCCAAGGGCTATTCCGACGAGGGAGGCATCATCGTACGGGCCGGGATTGATCCCCGCGGCCGGCAGGGGTGCAGCGGGGCCCAGTGGGGCCAGACGCGAGTGGTCAACCAGAACGACGACCTGGTGGTGCTGCGCTCTCCCCGGGTGCGGGTGGGGGCGGAGGGGCAGGTGACCGTCTGTTTCTTCGCCCAGCCGGAGTGGGCCGTTCCCCACAAGGCAGCGTTCTTTGATGATGCCCGGTTGCTGACTTTTCCATAGAAGGGGCTGGGGCGTTGCGGGGATGCGGCTTTGCCGTCGTCCTAAAAACGGCTGGCGAAGGCCGACTGTCGGCCGAAGTGACTCTTCAGGCTATTGTCCTTCAGTGATGGGAGTCGCCCCTCAAGGGCTTGCAGCCGGGCGTCCACTGCGTGGACGCCGCTCCAGCGACCGCGCAGGCAGTCGTCCGGTTCAAAGGGCCCTCTCGGGTGCGGTTTTTTGAACCTTTACGATTTAATCGGGTAATGCGGATATTAGTGTCCCCTCATCCCCCCGGCCCCCTTCTCCCCCGCAAGCGGGGGAGAAGGGGAGAAAATTATGGGTTTTGGCGCTGGCGGCCTTCGGCCGCCAGCGCCAAAACCCGTACAAAAATCCCCCTCCTCGCGGGGTTGTAGGGTCGGACGTTCTGTCCGCTCTCAGCGGGGAGGGGGGGGCAGGGGGGGAGGGGCGCACGTATAGCGCTGGAATCGTCAAATTTAGAGAGGCCATATTGCCCGACTAATTTCTCAAGGTTCGACAACCGCGGGCTGAACTTTGCGGCCTGCGACCCTGCAACCTGCGACTTTGCAGCCTGCGCCCACCAACAGAAACTATCTACCACAGGAGGTCTCCATGTCCAACCAGAAGTTTCTGCGTTTCCCCGATGGCTTCATCTGGGGGACCGCCACCTCCGCCTACCAGATTGAGGGGGCCTGGAACGAGGACGGGAAAGGGCCATCCGTCTGGGACACCTTCTCCCACCAATCGGGAAAGGTCTACGGCGGTCACACCGGCGACGTCGCCGCCGACCACTACCACCGGTGGGAGGAGGACGTCCGCATTATGGCCGAACTGGGCCTGAAGGCTTACCGCTTCTCCATCTCCTGGCCGCGCGTCCTTTCTGAGGGCGTCGGCCGGGTCAATCCCGCCGGGCTGGATTTCTACGACCGGCTGGTGGACGCGCTGCTGGAGCGGGGAATAGAACCCTTCGTGACCCTCTATCATTGGGACCTGCCCCAGGCTCTCCAGGACCGGGGCGGATGGCCCAACCGGGACCTGGTCCAGTACTTCGCCGACTATGCCCGCGTCGTGGCGGAGCGGTTGGGCGACCGGGTGACCTGGTGGATCACCCACAACGAGCCATTCGTCGTCACTATTCTGGGCTACGTATTCGGCGACCATCCCCCCGGCGTCCAGAATTTCCCCCAGGCGATACAGGTCGGGTATCACCTGCTGCTTTCCCACGGGTACGCTGTGGAGGCGCTGCGCGCGACGGCCCGGCGCCCCATCCAGGTCGGCATCACGCTGAACCTCAGCCCGGTCCATTCTGCCACCGACTCCGAGGCGGACCGCCTGGCGGCTCAGCGGATGGACGGCATCCTTAACCGGATGTTCCTGGACCCCATCTTCTTCGGGCGGTATCCGGAGGATATGCGGGCGCTGTTTGGACCGCTCATTCCGGAGATTCCGCCGGAAGATGCCCGCTATCTGATCACTCCGATAGATTTTCTGGGAGTGAACTACTATTGCCGCGCCGTGGCCCGTCACGATCCGTCCATGCCCATTATGGAACTGGCCCAGGTACACCCCGAAGGTAGCGAGTACTCCCAGATGTGGGAAATCTACCCGCCGGGGCTGTACGAACTGCTGATGCGGGTCTGGAACGATTACCGCCCCAAGGCCATCATGATCACCGAAAACGGGGTTCCCGTTCCGGACGGGGTGGACTTTGACGGGCGCGTGCGGGACGAGCGGCGCATTCGCTATCTGCGCGACCATATCGCCCAGGTCCATAAGGCCATCACCGACGGGGCGCCCGTCCGGGGGTATTTCGTCTGGTCGCTTATGGACAACTTTGAGTGGAACCACGGCTATAAGATGCGCTTCGGGCTGGTGTATGTGGACTACGATAACTTGGCGCGTATCATCAAAGACAGCGGGCGCTGGTATGCGCAGGTGATCCGGCAAAACGGGGTGTGGGTATAAAACCGCAGGCGGGCAGCCGAAGGCCGCCCGCCTTTTCTTTTCCCCTCATCGGATGACCCGAAATGAACTGATGTACCCCTGCAGGTCTTCCCATACCTGCACAGAGTCATCCGCTCGGGGGGTATAGATGGCCTCCACCACGTAATAGTGCTTCGGTCCCTCCGCAAAGAGAGCCCACCGATCTGTGCTGAAATGGCCTTGTTGTCCTTCTATGCGCACATTTCGGGCCCGCCAGGAAGTCTGAATCAAGATATAGGTGCCCTCTTGGTCGGCCACGATACGGTTGGCGCCCGCCCACATTAATTAAGGGCTGGTCGCTATCCGGAGGAGCGATTTTCACCTGCTGCATTTCCCGTTCCACCCGGTAGACGGTAACCGCTGCGCTGATAATGGCGCCGGTGAGTCCACTGCACGCGGTCAGCAGCGTGCCAACCAGCCCAAGCAGCGCCGCGCGTATAACTATTGGTTTCTGCTCTTCCTGTGGCATATTCCCCCCTTAAAATTTGGGTGGCCTGTTGCCCAGATTTCGGGCAAAGGCCCGGATGACCGCTAAGCGCTTTTCCGGCCCATTGGCGTTCGCCTGCGGCGGCGAAGATGCTCCCCTTCCCAATCTCCCTGTCCCTGCAGCAGGAGAAGCGCCAGGTTGATGAGGAAGGAGATACCGAGAAGAACGAGTCCCAGGGCCATCGCCGTATCAAAGTTCCCCTTGCGGGTCTCCAGGACAATGGCGGTAGTCAGGACACGGGTGGAGTGCTCTATATTGCCGCCGACCATCATCACCGCACCGACTTCGGAGATGATGCTGCCGAACCCGGCGATGATGGCGACCATCACTCCCGAACGGGCCTCAGATAGGACGGTGCGCGCTGCCTGCCAGGGAGTGGCTCCCAGGGAAAGAATCTGCTGGCGCAGGTCTGGCTGAACCTCCATAACGGCGACCATAGTGAACCCGGCGACCACCGGAAAGGCGATGAGTGTCTGGGCCAGAATCATTGCGCCAGGGGTGAAGAGGGCGGGGATGACCGGCCAGTCCAGTTGCCCCAGCGGGCTGCTGCGGGAGAGCATCAGATAGACGAAGAGCCCCACCACCACCGGGGGCAATCCCATTCCCGTGTAGATGAGGGCGAAGGCGAAGCGCCGCCCGGGGAAACGGGTGAGCCCAAGGAGTGCGCCGAGGGGAATGCCCAGAACAGTGCTGAAAAGAAGCGCCAGCCCGGAGACCCGCAGGGAGAGACCAACAATCTCCGTCAGGTTCGGGTCTCCGGTCAGGATCAGACGAATGGCCTGAAGAAACCCCTGGATCAAATCATTCATCGGGTACTGGACACCTTTAGGTTGCACCCGAATTATACTTGTACTGATACAAGTGGTCAAATGATGTCATCGGTCTTGGGCTTGTGCAGCAAATCCCTTCCGGGGAGCAACATGCCCGCGAGATAAGGGGGGTTGTGGGGGCGGCGAAGCCGCCCCCACAAACCCCTCTCTTTCCCTCTCTCCCCCTGTCCGTCAGGGCATAGGGGGGAGAGGGGGGAAAGGGGGGTGAGGGGGATAAAGGGAATCCCTGGCAACAAAGAAGACTTCGGAACGAACGCTCGGACTCCCACCAGGGCAAGGGATGGGATACGACTTTATGAGACTTTGTGAAAAACCCGGTGACACGACTTTATGAGAATCAACACGCCCTTGCGCTTTTCGATGTCGGCTTACCCGCTCCCCCTGCCCCTCCCTCCCGTGGACCAGGAATCCCGTCTGATACCACCTCAGGGGATGTTATGACTTTTTGAGACTTTGTGAAAGAGCCGTGATACGACTTTACGAGAATCGGCAAGATGTAGATTTGTAGTAACCACCTACCCAATCGGTGCGGTTGCCCGGGCTGGCGGTTGAAACCGCGCCGGAGAGGGCGCTTTGCGCCGAGCGACCGCCTGCGCGGTCGCTCCGGTGGCATCCACGGAGGTGGACGCCCGGCTACAAAAGCAGTGCACTTTCTCAAGGACACCTTCACCCCTCCCCCTTGCCCCCTCCCCGTTGCGG
>CAKZOY010000555.1 GCA_937138275.1 uncultured Chloroflexota bacterium | reverse complement strand
TCTTCCCCGTCTCCTCACCGCAGCCAGAGGATGTAATAGTAGCCCAGAATCGCTGCCCAGAGGGTGCTATCTACCCGGTCCAGCGCTCCCCCGTGACCGGGGAAGAGGGTGCCGCTATCCTTTGCACCGACCTGCCGTTTGATCATAGAAACCGCCAGGTCCCCTGCGGGCGCAAGGGTGCACACCACCAGCCCGATGCCCAGGCCGTCTATTGCCCGGGGGCCGGTCGGGCCGGAGACCATACTCCAGAGCGCGGCCAGGCCGGTGGTCAGCAGGGTGCCTACCACGATCCCGCCGATGTACCCCTCCCAGGTTTTGCCGGGGCTCAGGGTGGGCGCCAGTTTGTGCCTTCCCCAGGCGCGCCCCACCAGATAGGCACCGCTATCGGCCAGCCAGATGGCGGGGAGGACGGTCATCGTCCACCACAGCCCTTCGGGCATATTGCGCAGGCGCAGCAGGTGGGCACCGCACCACCCGATGTAGAGCGCCCCGACAATGGTCAGGGCCCAGTCTGCTACCGGATTCCCCTGACGATGGGCCATCTGCCAGGCCAGCGAACCCAGCAATACCAGAGACATCCCTGGCCCCAGGATTCCCTGATGGGGAAACTGGGCGTCCAGCAGCAGTATCCACAGGAGAGCAATCGCCAGCGGGATGGCGGGGCGAAAGTGGATTTTCCCCACCAGTTGGCAAAACTCCACCGTTGCCGCGGTGAGCACCAACAGGACCAGGGCGAAGAAGCCCCATCCGCCTGCTTTGATCAGCGCGATGACCAGTGGGATGGCAACCAGAGCGGTGAGAAGACGAATGCGGAACACGGTGGGGCTATCCATTCAGGGATTTCATCGGGAGACCAGGCCGAAGCGGCGCTGGCGCCGGGCATATTCGGCCAGCGCCTTGTAGAACTCGTCCTTGTCAAAATCCGGCCAGTAGACCGGGGTGACGTAGTATTCGGCATACGCGCCCTGCCAGATCAGGAAGTTGCTCACCCGCATCTCGCCGCTGGTACGGATGATGAGGTCAGGATCGGGCAGATCGGCGGTGTAGAGGTAGCGGGAGATCAACGCCTCGTCTACCTGCTCCGGGGGGATGCCGTCCTGGATGATGCGCCGGACGGCGTCCACAATTTCCGCCCGACCGCCGTAGTTGAAGGCGACGTTCAGGATGAGCCGCTGGTTGTTCCGGGTGAGGTCCAGCGCCTGCCGGATTTTCGCCAGGAGTCGCTCCGGCACCCGCTCCGTGCGCCCTACATGGCGGATCTGTACCCCCTCGCGGTGCAGTTCCGGGAGTTCCTTATCTATCATCCGTTCCATGATATCCAGCAGCCCCTCCACCTCGTCCTGCGGGCGGCCCCAGTTTTCGGTGGAGAAGGCGTAGATGGTAAGGATGCGCACTCCGAACTCCACGGCCGCGCGCAGGATGCGGCGGAGGTTCTCCGTACCGGCGCGGTGCCCGGCCAGACGGGGCAGGCCGCGCGCCTGCGCCCAGCGGCCATTGCCGTCCATAATGATGCCCACGTGCGTCGGAACTTTCTCCAGCGGGGGATACGTTTTCTCTTCCTTTTGAGTCATAACCTCTCCTCTGGGATACGGGACTGCAGAGATTCAAACCGGGGATTGGCAAGCATCCTACGCCGGTTCCCTCTCTTCCCACCGGTTGAAATACGCCACTTCCTTCAGGTCTCTTCGGGTGCGCTGGCGGAGCCGTTCTGCGGCCGCCTCGTCGTAGGACCCTTCCAGTGGGTACGCCAGGGGGGTGACGATGACTACCCGAAATTCGGCGGGGATATGCAGCAATCGCTTCAGCGCGGCCTCGTTGAAACTGGCGATGGGATGGGTTACCAGACCGAGGTCCGTGGCCGCCAGCAGCAGATTCTCCACCGCCAGGCCCACGTCAAAAAGATAGTACTCCTTGCCATCTATGGTCACATCGTCGCCGGGTCTGGCGCAGACGACGATGATCACCGGTGCCTGCCGGATGACGGTGCTCGGTCCGAAAATCGCCGCATCTACCAGAGATTGTACTGCCTCCTTCCCCTGAACCACGACGAAGCGCCAGGGCTGCAGGTTCCGGGCCGAGGGGGCCAGACAGGCCGCCTGGAGTACGGCGCGAAGTTTCTCTGGCTCCACCGGCCTATCGGACAGGTGGTTTTTGAGACTGCAACGTTTGCGGATGGCGTCCAAGGTTTCCATAAATTGACAACGGCAAATTTTAAGTTATAAACAAGAACCTTGATGGCTATACTGTCTGAAAAAGCCACTGGAATAGCGAAAATCAGACGTACTGTCGCCTTGGCGGCGTGAAACGGGCTTTTTCAGCCCCCCTCACCCCCCTTAGTCCCCCCTCTCCCCCTTGCCCTGCGGGCGGGGGAAAGGGGGGAAGAGAGGGGTTTTTGGGGCGGCGAAGCCGCCGCCCCAAAAACCCCATTTTCATCCCCCCTCCCCGTGCGGCTGTAGGGGCAGACGGATCGTCCGCCCTCAATGGGGAGGGGGGTAGGGGGAGGGGAAATGTCAATCCTCCAGAGGATCGCACCCTTCTGGAATTATAAGCCGATTCAACCCATAGAGGGGTATGACTTTTTGGGACCTACCTGCTACCTGCTACCTGCTGCCTGCTGCCTGCTACCTGCTGCCTGCTGCCTGCTACCTGCTGCCTGCTACCTGCTGCCTGCTACCTGCTGCCTGCTACCTGTAGTATGACTTTTTGGGACTTTGCCAGAAGACGGTGATACGACTTTACGAGATTCAACATCTCATTGCCGTAAATGCTCCGAGAGCGTTGACAAGGCTGTGCACTAACCACCCGGGCAGAATACTGTCGGAACGATATCGCAGCCATCCAAGAAGCCAGCCACTAATGGCCTGTACGAAAACGATAGGCCAGAGACTGACACTCACAAGGAGCAAAAGCAAATGAGGCAAGAGAAAAACTAACGCCTGCACTGTATTGCCAATTCTGAAGCCGAGCCACCGCACCAACCAACCACCCAGAAGCCCACGAAAGAAGATCTCCTCCCCTAGAGCAACATAAACAGCTTCCCGCAGGAATATAACAGGGAAAGAAGTTATGCTTAACGTCCAACCTGTATAGGCACTAATATTGGTGTTGGGGTCTTGCAGGACTTCTGAAGGGACCACTTGGAAAGCCAGCCACCCAAGCCCTCCCATTATAGCCATCATGCCCAATCCCCACAGCAAATGAACGGGGCGGCTCCCTTGCCAGCCGATTCTTTTAAGGATTTCGCTCCAGTTCTCCCCGCGTCGCTTGTGCACAGCAATGTAGATTAACGAGGGAACGCTGAACACAATGAGTTGTAGCGGCAAGTTCATCGTCTATCTCCAAAGAAGATAGGAGCTTTAGCGTTGGGCAGCCGTGTTTTTACTGAAGCCGCCCAACGGTTGGCTTCACCCGCCAGGCGGGTTTGCAGCATGCCCCACTGCGCAGAGCAACCTCAACAACAAAACCAGCCT
>CAKZOY010000554.1 GCA_937138275.1 uncultured Chloroflexota bacterium | reverse complement strand
ACGTAAAACGTAAAGAGTAAAGAGTAAGGCGTGATCTACTTTCGCCAGGAGCGGGTGAGGGCGACCTGCGCGGCGTAGTTGGCCAACTGGCGCTCTATCTCCGCCGCGTCCCACCCCAGACGGGGCGCCATCACCTCGGCGACCGCCCGCGCCCGGGATAGCCCTCCGTCAACGGCCTCGTAGATGACATAGGTGCGGCGGATGAGGACGTCGGCGAGGGTCAGCGCCATCTCGTGCTGGACGGCGTACAGCGCCTCCGCCAGCAGGTACGGTAGCCCCGGAACAATCGGCTCCCCCAGCGTCGGGTTCTCCTCCACGTAGCCCAGAATCCAGCGGGCATCGCCGCCGTAGGTCTCAGCCAGATGTCGGCCGACCCGTTCGTCCATCGCCCCCATCTCCACCGCCTCTATCTGCGCCCCCTCCAGGGGTTCCCGCGTCCGGCAACCGGAGCGGGCAACGACCCCCATTTCGGCCAGCCGCTTCGCCACCCGGTCGGTCAGTTCTTCGGCCATCCGGCGCGCGGTGGTCAGTTTCCCGCCTGTGATGGTCATCAGCCCCGAGGGGCTCTCCACGATGACATGGGTGCGGGAAACCGCGGACGGGTGGCCCGGCGCGGCCACCAGCGGGCGCAGTCCCGCCCAGGTGCTGATAATCTCGTCTTCTCCGATACGGGCGCCTGGGAAGAGATGGTTGAGCGCTTCCAGCAGATAGGTCACATCCCCAGCGTCGGCGGCGGGGTTATCCAGGTCGCCCTGGTAGTCCGTGTCGGTGGTGCCGACAAAGGCGAAGTCCTTCCAGGGGATGAGGAACATGTGGCGACCGTCGCGCGGCGAGGTGAAGATGACCGCGTGGCGGGTGTAGAGACGGGCGCGCGGGAACAGGAAATGGATGCCCTTGGTGGGGCGGAGCATCGGTTTGCTGTCGGGCTGGTCCATACGACGAATGTGGTCGGTCCAGATGCCCGTGGCGTTGACGACAACCCGGGCCCGGACTTCTATCTCCCGCCCAGTGCGCGCGTCCACCACCTGCGCGCCCACGACTTTCCCTCCGGCCTTCATCAGGCCGACGACCGGGGCATAGTTGACCACGACGGCGCCGTGGATATGGGCGGAGCGGGCCATTGTCAGGGTCAGGCGGGCGTCGTTGACCTCGGCGTCGTAGTAGCGGCCCACACCGATCAGCCCCCGCCCGCCGATGACCGGCTCCCGCTGACTGGCCTCTTCAGGAGAGAGCCAGCGGTGGAGTTGAACATTCCGAAAGAGGCTCAGCGCGTCGTAGAGGGTGAGGCCGGCGCGGAGTTTCCAGGGCGCGGGGCGCTGTCCGGCATAGAGCGGATACAGGAAGGCCAGGGGGCGCACCAGGCGGGGAGCGATGCGGCGCAGGATGCGCCGTTCGGTGCAGGCGTCAAAGACAAGGCGGAATTCCCGGTATTCCAGGTAGCGGATGCCGCCGTGGACCAGGCGGGTGGAGCGGCTGCTGGTGCCGACGGCGAAGTCCCCTTTCTCCACCAGCGCGGTGCGGAATCCGCGCAGGACGGCATCCCGGGCGATGGCGGCGCCGGTGATACCTCCCCCGATAACCAGCACGTCAAAGGTCTCTTCGGCCAGACGGGCCAGGTTCTCCTCGCGCGCAGCAGCGGAAAATGGACGGGTGGAATTGAGCATCTCACTCATCCTGAGGTTGTTCCTCTTGCAGCAGGACACCGGGGTTCATGATGCCGGTGGGGTCCAGGGTGAATTTGACGGCGCGCAGAGTCGCCCTTCCGACCGGTCCGACAAATTGTTCCAGCCAGGGGGCGTGGTCGCGGCCGATGCCGTGGTGGTGGCTGAGCGTTCCGCCCGCGGCCAGGATCGCTTCGGTGGCAGCCCGCTTGACAGCCCACCACTGCTCTATCTCTTCCCCAGGCACCTGCCGGCCCAGGAAAGTGGTGTAGAGGGACCCGCCCCAAGGGTAGATGTGGGAGATATGGGTCATCACGTAACCGGGCCCGCCGCCGGTCTCCCGGATGGCGGCGCGGATTGCCGCCGTCATCGCGCCGTAGACGTTGAGCAGGTTGGACCAGGTGGTGGCGGTCTCCAGTGTGTCCACCATCACCCCGACTCCCAGGAGCGTATCCCGCAGGTAGGGATGGGCGAAGCGGTCTCGTTTCCAGGACTCGCCCACGGAGCGGCCCAGCGGCAGGCCGCGGTGGTCGCGGCAGATCGCAGTGGCGCGGCGCCAGAGGGGGCGCACCTCCTCCGGCTTCCCGTCGTATCCCAAAAGTAGGAAGCAACTGCCCCCGGTGAGGCTGTGGCCCTGCCAGGTCAGATACCGATCCACGGCGCGATCCAGGATCGCCCGCAGGCCGGAGTGGGCATGGGCCATCACTGCGAAGCCCGCAGTCTCCTCGGAGTCGGAGAGGCGGGCGATGGTGGGCCGGGGGCCATGCTGCATCAGGTCCCGCAGAGCGGCGATGCCGTCCTCCAGTCGGTGGAAGAGGAAACCGCGGTAATCCTGGACAACGGGCCAGGGCCAGATGCGCATAGTCGCTTCGGTGATGACGCCGCAGGTCCCCTCGGAACCGATGAAGAATTCCAGCAGGCCCGGCCCGGTCGCAGTGGCAGGCGTATCGCACGTTTCCAGGATGCCCACCGGGGTGACCAGGCGGACTGCCTGGGTCATATGCTCAATTTTGCCGTAGCCAGTGGAGGTCTGACCGGCGGCGCGGGTGGCGATCCAGCCGCCGAGGGTGGAGAACTCAAAGGACTGGGGGAAATGGCCCAGGGTAAAGCCGCGGGCGTTCAGTTGCGATTCCACCTCGGGGCCGGTCGCTCCGGCCTGAATGCGGGCCGTGCGGGAGACGGGGTCCAGGAAGACCACCCGGTCCAGCCGGGCCAGGTCCAGGCTGATGGCGGGGCGGTCGTCGGGGGGCGGCTCCACGGCCCCCAGGACGGTGCTGCCGCCCCCGAAGGGGATAACAATGATGTCCCGATCGGCGGCCCAGGCGATGAGCGCGGCCACCTGACCTTCGTCGGCGGGGTAGACGACGGCGTCGGGTGGGTTGGGGACGATGCCTGCCCGGACGCGCACCAGGTCCCGGTAGGCCTTGCCGCAGGCATGCTCTATCCGGGCGCGCGCGTCCAGCCGCACGGCCTCGTCCCCCAGCAGTCGCCGCAGGGAGGCGAGGACGGGATCATCCAGCCGGGTAGGACGCAGGCTTATGGACTCCAGCGGGACCGGCGGGCGCTCTACCAGTTCGTCGGGGAGGCCCAGCCAGGACCGCAGGGTGGGCCAGAAATGGGGACGGTTCTCCAGGGAGAAGAAACGGTCCAGAGTTCCCCATCCCCACCAGCGGAGATTTGGAATGTCCATGGTGGCTCTCGTTTACTCCCACGGGCCAGGGCCTGCTGGATTCGTGGTTTAGACCGGGCAGACAGGAAGTTCGCAGGTTCGGTGGTGCATCACCCGGATGCCACCACCAAGGCTCTCCATTGCTGCCACCAGCGTCTCTTCCGAGACATCGGCCACGCGGAGGACGATCGTGCTGGTGGTGGGGTCTTCTCCGGCGGCCGTCCCGACGGAGATGATGTTGCCACCGATCTCGGCGATTTTTCCGGTCACCTTTGCCAGCACCCCCTTCTCTTCGGGGACGGAAAGGGTAATGCGGATACCGGAATGGCGGGCGCCGAAGAGTTCCAGGAACAGTTTAAAGAGGTCGGTCTCGGTGATGATGCCGACCAGTTTGTCACCGCGCATCACCGGGAGGCCGCCGATTTTGTTATCGGCCATGATGCGGGCCGCTTCCTCAATCGGCGTGTCCTCCGTCACTGTGATGACATCGGTCGTCATAATTTCCCGCATCTTCACCTTGGCTAACAGATAAGGGATTTCGTAGACGCTCAGCGTGGTCGCAGGGGAGGGAGAGGCTCTCAGCAGGTCCAGTTCGGTAACGATCCCCACCAGTTTCCCGTGCTTATCCAGCACCGGGAGGCGGCGGATTTTTTCCTTTCGCATCAGTTCCAGCGCTTCGGGGAGGGTGGTGTCCTCCGTTACGGTGATGGGCCGTTTGGTCATCCGTTCGCCGACTAACATAGTTCGCCTCCTGTGTTTTGGGGATGCCCTTTTGGAGTATTATACCGGGTATTTCGTTTCCTGACAAATAAAGAAGAACGGGCAGGTGTATTTCGTTCTATGGCAAGTTATACCGTAACTATTCAACCAGGGGGAAACCCACCCCTGGCCCCTCTCCTGTGCCGTGGGAGAGACCTCCCTCTCACCCCGTCGCCTTCGGCGACACCGAGAGGGGTTGGGGCAGAGGGTGAGGTTTCCCCCGAAGCGCCCTTTTCCCCTCAGCCCCGCCGGGTGGGGCGAGGAGGGCCGCCCCAAAAACCTACCCATACGAGTCCCCCTGTCCCTCTCCCCGTTGAGGGCAGACGGATCGTCCGCTCCTACGGCCGCCCGGGGAGGTGGGGATAGAAATGGGGTTTGCGGGCGGCGGC
>CAKZOY010000553.1 GCA_937138275.1 uncultured Chloroflexota bacterium | reverse complement strand
TATCGCGTATCGCATATCGCGTATTGCGTGGTGCGCGGTTACGTGATCTGGACGAACTTGTCCCGTTTGGCCCCGCAGATGGGGCACTCGTCGGGCGGTTCGCCTTCCGCCACGTAGCCGCAGATGTCGCAGACGTAGTATGTGCAGGGTTCTTCCCGCAGCATACAACTGATGGCACGCTTATACAGGGCGGCGTGGGATTCCTCCACGTCCCGCGCCCGGCTGAAGACCAGCCCGGCGCGCCGGTCGCCTTCCTCCTCCGCCTCCTGGATGAAACGGGCATAGGCGATGCCGCTGGCGAACCGCTCCCGCTCAAATGAAGATTGCAGGTTCTCCTCGGTGGAACGGACGACGGCCTCACCCAGCAGGCGGAGGGCCATGTCGGCGTGGATGCCCTCGGCGTAGGCGACAGCGCGGAACAGCCGGGCGACGTCCGGGTATCCCTCTTCCTCGGCCTTGCGGGCGAAGGCCAGCAGCCGCCGGTGGGCCTTCGCCTCGCCGACGAAGGCGTCGTACAGGTTGCGCTGGGTTCGCTCACCCATTGGGCAACTGCCTCCAGTTGGGGTGTTCTTCCAGAAGCAGGTCTGTGTAGTTAGAGACGTCGGTGCCGCGCTCCATCAACTGACGGATAGGGGTGACATGGTCATGCTCGTTAAGTAGAATTGCCCCGACGATGCGGCCGTTTCGCAGGGCCAGTTTCCGGTAACGGCCGTTCTGGGGGTCGGCGCGGCGAAGTTGCAGCAGGTCGTCGCTTTCCATAGTGCACTCACCCAGCGAGGTCAACTCCGCGCCGACGACCTTGAGGGTGGTGACGGGGAGGGTGCCCGGGTATGTGGCGCTTCCCGGTGCCACCATATTGGCCGCGGCGGCCCGTGCCTGCTCTATCGCCGCCGGAACGATGCCGTAGACGATGCCACCTGCCTCTGCGGCATCCCCCGCGGCGTAGATATCGGGCGCGCTGGTCTGCAGATGGGCGTCCACCACGATCCCGCGGTTCACCGCCAGACCGGCCTGGCGGGCCAGCGTCACTTCGGACTGGATGCCGGTGGAGCAGATGACCATATCGGCGGGGAATTCCCGCCCGTCCTTGAGGCGTATGGCCCGAACGCGCTCATTGCCCAGAATCGCTTCCGCGATGGCGCCAGCGACCGTCCGGATGCCCATTTTCTGGATCAGCGTCTCCA
>CAKZOY010000552.1 GCA_937138275.1 uncultured Chloroflexota bacterium | reverse complement strand
CCTCTCTTCCCCCCTCTCCCCCGCCCGTCAGGGCAAGGGGGAGAGGGGGGCAAGGGGGGTGAGGGGGATAGAGGGAATCCCTGGCAACAAAGAAAACCTCGGAACGAACATTCGGACTCCCACCCGGGCAAGGGATGGGATACGACTTCGTGAGACTTTGTTAAAGACCGGGGGATACGACTTTATGAGAATCAACAGTTGTTTCAGGAGGGAAACGTGCCTGCTACAGAAATCCGACCCGGAATCTACTGGATTGGAGTGAACGACCGAACGACCGACCTCTTTGAGGGCTACTGGCCTATCTCCCAGGAGGGAATCTCCTACAACGCCTATCTGGTCAACGGCGAAAAGAAGGCGCTGATTGACCTGGCGAAGGGCTTTAAGACTGACGAGTTCCTGGCCCAGATCGCCGACATCACCGACCTGAGTCAACTGGACTACATCGTCATCAACCACATGGAGCCCGACCATACCGGCATCTTGAGCATCCTGCGGCAACTGGCCCCCCATGCCGTCATCCTGGGCACCCGCAAGACCCAGGAGATGCTGAAGGACTTCTACCAGGTGACGGAAAACGTGCGCGCGGTGGAAGACGGCGAGACGCTCCATCTGGGCCCCCACGTCCTCCAGTTCGTCTCTACCCCCTTCGTCCACTGGCCGGAGACGATGATGACCTACGAGACGACCCAGAAAGTCCTCTTCTCCTGCGACGGCTTCGGAGGATACGGGGCCCTTCAGGGCGCGATTTTTGACGACCAGTACGCCGACCCCGCCTTTTACGAACGGGAGTCCCTGCGCTACTACGTCAACATTGTCGCCACCTTCAGCAGGGCTGTGCTGCGGGCGCTGGAGAAACTGAGCGGGACTCCCGTGGAGATTGTCGCGCCGTCCCATGGGCTGATCTGGCGGAAGAACCCCGGCCGGATCATAGAACTCTACCGCCGCTGGGCCCAGTACGCCACCAGTGAGGGAGAACCGGAGGTGACCCTGCTCTACGCCTCTATGTACGGCAACACCGAACGGGTGATGAACGCCGTCGCCCAAGGAGTTTCCAGGGCAGGCGTGCCGGTGGAAATTTTTGACGTGGCCCGCATCCACGTCAGTTACATCCTCCCATCCCTGTGGGTGCGCCGGGGCGTCATCGTCGGCGCGCCAACGTATGAGGGGGGACTGTTCCCGGCGATGGTGCACGCGCTGGACGTGGCGGCCCGCAAGCGGGTCCAGAACCGCAAGGTCGCTTACTTCGGCAGTTACGGCTGGGCCGGTGGCGGCGAGCAGGAGTTCCGCCGTCTGGCCGAGGGGATGAAGTGGGAAGTGCTGGACTCCTTCACCTTCCGCGGCGGCCCGACCCTGGAAGACCTGAAGAAGGCCGAGGAGTTCGGCGAGAAATTCGCCCGTCGGATCGCAGGACAGGAAGCGCAATGACCCATCACGTTCTCGGCCTTCGTTGCACCATCTGCGGCGCGGAGTACCGTGTCGGCGAAGTGGACTACGTCTGCCCCCGCCACGGGCACGACGGCATCCTGGATGTCCTCTACGACTACGCCCGCATCCGGCGGGAGGTCGCTCCGGAACGCCTGACGACCAGCCCTGACCGCTCCATCTGGCGCTATCTGCCGCTGATGCCGGTGGATGCCGACCTGGCGCGCTCCCTGGCGGAGGGGACAGTGCTGGGGAGCGTCGGGTGGACGCCCCTCTTTCCGGCCCCCCGGCTGGCGGCCCGACTGGGGCTGAAACACCTCTGGGTCAAGGACGACAGCCGCCAGCCCACCGCGTCGTTCAAAGACCGCGCCTCGGCCGTCGCCGTGGTCAAGGCGCGGGAGCGCGGGGCGGAGGTGGTGACGACCGCCAGCACCGGCAACGCCGCGGCCGCTCTGGCTGGGCTCTGTGCCGCCGTCGGTCAGCGCAATGTTATCTTCGTCCCCCGCACCGCGCCCCAGGCCAAAGTGGCCCAACTGCTGGCCTTCGGGGCGACCGTCCTTCTGGTGGACGGCACCTACGACCAGGCCTTTGACCTCTGCCTGGAGGCGGCGGAGGCCTTCGGCTGGTACAACCGCAACACCGCCTACAACCCGTATATGTCCGAGGGCAAGAAGACCGCCGCGTACGAAATCTGCGAGCAACTGGCCCTGGCGACGGGCGCGGCTTCCTCCTTCCGGGCCCCCGACGTTATCCTGATCCCCGTCGGCGACGGCTGCATCATCGGCGGCATCCACAAAGGGCTGCGCGACCTGGCCGCGCTGAACTGGATAGACCGGATGCCGCGCCTGATCGGCGTCCAGGCCGCGGGGTCGTCGCCCCTGGTGGACGCCTGGGAGCGGGGGCTGGAGGGCTGGGAGATGCAGATGGTGGAGGCCCACTCGGTGGCGGATAGCATCGTCGCCGGGCTCCCGCGCGACCGCATCAAGGCGCTGCGGGCGGTGCGGGAGACGGGCGGCGCCTATGTCCGCGTGAGCGACGAAGAGATTCTGGCCGCCATCCCCGCGCTGGCGCAGGGATGCGGGGTCTTTGCCGAACCGGCCGCCGCGGCGGCCTACGCCGGCCTGGTCCGGGCGGTGGAGCGGGGACTGGTGGGTCCGGAGGAGCGGGTCGTCGTCCTGGCGACCGGCTCCGGCCTCAAAGATGTCGCCAGCGTGATGAAGGCGACGGGCCAGCCCCTCACCGTCGCCCCGGACCTACAGGACGTCCGACGGGCGCTGGCCCAAAGGTAAAACGGCTCGGGACCTCCCGCCGGTGAAGGCCCGGCGGGAGGTTTTTATTTGCAATTCCGGCCAAACGCGGTAAAATATTCCGATTGACAGGAGACACCTATGACCTATCGCGAGGCCATTGAGTACCTTCATAGTCTGACCGACTACGAAAAGCGGCGGCTGGAGCGCTACTCGCCGGAGACGCTGGACCTCTCCCGCGTGGAACAATTGCTGGATATGGTGGGGAACCCCCACCGGAACTACCCGTCGGTCCACATCGCCGGGACCAAGGGGAAAGGCTCCACTTCGGCGATGGTGGAGTCCGTCCTGCGCGCCGCCGGGTACCGGACCGGCCTCTATACGTCTCCCCATCTCCACACCTTCCGTGAACGCATCCGCGTGGGCCGAGACCTCATTTCCCGCGAGGATGTGGTCTCCCTGGTGGAGGAGTTCCGTCCCCTGATCGCCCGCGTTCCCGGCGTGACCACATTTGAGGCCATTACGGCCATCGCCTTCACTTATTTCGCCCGCCAGAACATTGATTTTCTGGTGGCTGAGGTCGGGCTGGGTGGACGGCTGGACGCCACCAATGTCCTCCTGCCGGAGGTAGCGGTCATCACCTCCCTCAGTCTGGACCATACGCAGTTGCTGGGCACAACGCTCCCCCAGATTGCGGCCGAAAAGGCGGGCATTATCAAGACGGGCGTCCCGGTGGTCACCGCGCCGCAACGGCCAGAGGCGCTGCAGGTGATAGAGGAGACGGCGCGCCTTCGGCAGGCCCCTCTGGTGGAGGTGGGACGGGACTGGGTCTGGGAACTGGGTCCCTTTGACCTGAGCGGTCAGTCTTTCACGGCGCGGCGCGTCGGGGACGGACGGGACGACCTGGCCGGGGAGTACCGTATCCCCCTGCTGGGCCGCCATCAACTGGAGAACGCCGCGACTGCGCTGGCGGCCCTGCAGGTGCTCCGGGAGCGGGGTTTTCGGGTGACTCCTGCGGCGGCGCGGGAGGGACTGGCGACGGTGGTATGGCCGGGGCGGATGGAAATTCTCAGTACCGACCCGCTGGTGATCGTGGACGGGGCCCACAACCCGTACTCCACCGAAGTCCTGCGGGAGACGCTGCGGGAATGGTTCCCCGAGCGCCACTGGGTGCTGATTTTCGGCGCGTCAACCGATAAGGACATCCCGGGGATGCTGCGGGCGCTTTTGCCCATCACCGACCATCTCATTGTCACCCGTTCGGACCATCCCCGTTCGGCCTCTCCGGTGGAACTGGCCGATATAGCCGCGTCGGTGGGGGGTGGCGCCGAGATCGCCGTGAACATCCGACGCGCGTTCCAGCGCGCCCTGACCGTACGGAAACCGGATACCGGAGTGCTGGTCACGGGTTCTCTCTTTCTGGTCGCCGAGGCGCGGGAATCCTGGGCCGAATGGAACGGACAGGCGCTACCGGAGAACGACCGGTAGGGACCGCCCGCTCCCGGCGGACCGGTGCGCCGGACACCGGCACAAACTGTGGAGTAGCAAATATCTTCTGATCAGGTAAGGGTAATATGAGCGGAAATCGGAATTGGGGAGAATGGTGGACACAAATGGGCTGGTCGCAGCCCGGATTTTTCCCGTATTTTGACGAATATGAGATGTCGGAATCCCCGGAAGAACAACTGGAGGAGGTCATTGAGGGCCCCGTCCTGCCGCTGCGGGACATAGTCTTTTTCCCGCGGATGGTTTCCCCACTGGTTGTGGCGCGCGCCCCGTCCATTGAGGCGGTAGAAGTCGCCCTGGAACGAGACGAACCGCTGATCGCCGTCGCCCAGCGCGACCCCCAGGTGGAGGACGTCGGGCCGGAGGACCTCTACAACTTCGGCACCGACATCATCATCGGGCGTATGTTGCGCATGCCCGATGGCACCGTCAGCATTCTGGCCCAGGGCCACCAGCGGGTACAGATTCTGGAGTACATCCATCTGGAGCCGTACATCCGCGTTCGGGCGATGCCCATCGTGGAACTGACGGAGCGCTCCCGGATGACCGAGGCGCTGATGCGGGCTGTGCTCAACCTCTTTGAGCGGGTGGTCCAGTTGAGCCACAACCTGCCCGAAGACCTCTACGTCTTCGCCATGAACATCCGGGAGCCCGGCTGGCTGGCCGACATCATTGCCCAGAGCATCCATCTGGATACCGCCCAGCGGCAGGAGATTCTGGAGACGCTGGACCCCACCGCCCGCCTTCAGCGGGTGAACGTCTTTCTGGCGAGGGAACTGGACGTCCTGGAACTGGAGGACCGCATCCACGCCCAGGTCCAGCAGGAGATGGACCGTTCGCAGCGGGAGTACTTCCTGCGTGAGCAGATGAAGGCCATCCAGACGGAACTGGGGGAGACGGATACCTTCACCCAGGAGATCAACGAGTTGCGGGAGCGCATCGCTCAGGCGTCGTTCCCGCCGGAGGCGCGCGCCCAGGCGGAGCGGGAACTGGCCCGGCTGGCGTCCATGCCGCCGATGGCGCCCGAGGTCGGGATCATTCGCACTTACCTGGACTGGTTGCTGGAACTGCCCTGGGTGGAGGAGACGGAGGACAATCTGGACCTCAAGGCGGTGGCGGAGGTTCTGGAATCCTGCCATTACGGCCTGCCCAAGGCGAAAGAGCGCATCCTGGAGTACATCGCGGTCAAGAAACTTGCCCCGGATAAGATGCGCAGCCCCATCCTCTGCTTTGTCGGGCCGCCGGGGACGGGCAAGACCAGTTTGGGGCAGTCCATCGCCAAGGCGCTGGGCCGCAACTTCGTCCGGGTGAGCCTGGGCGGCGTCCGGGACGAGGCGGAAATCCGCGGCCACCGCCGCACCTACATCGGCGCCCTGCCCGGCCGCATTATCCAGACCATGCGCCGCGCCAAAACGATCAACCCCGTCTTCATGCTGGACGAGGTGGACAAGTTGGGGATGGACTTCCGCGGCGATCCGGCGGCGGCGTTGCTGGAGGTGCTGGACCCGGAGCAGAACCACGCCTTCTCCGACCACTACCTGGAAGTATCGTACAACCTTTCCAGGGTCTTCTTCATCACCACGGCGAACACGCTGGACCCGATCCCGCCGGCCCTGCGGGACCGGATGGAGGTGATAGAATTCCCGTCCTATGTGGAGGAGGAGAAACTGGAAATCGCCCGTCGCTTCCTGATCCCGCGGGAGATAGAGGCGAACGGGCTGAACGGTCATCCCATCACGTTTACGGATGCGGCCCTGCGGCGGATGATTCGTGAGTACACCTACGAAGGGGGTGTGCGCAACCTGGAGCGGGAGATCGCCAACATCTGTCGCAAGGCGGCGCGGCGGCTGGCCGAAGGGAAAAAGCCCATCCAGCGGGTCACCCCGGCCGACCTGCCCCGCTATCTGGGGCCGCCCCGGTATCCGCGGGACGAAGTGGAGCAGAAGGACGAGGTCGGGCTGGCGATGGGGCTGGCGTGGACCGAAGCGGGCGGCGACCTGATGCCCGTGGAGGTCACCCTGATGCCCGGAAAGGGCAATCTGACCCTTACGGGTCAACTGGGCGAGGTCATGCAGGAGTCGGCCCAGGCGGCGCTCAGTTACGCCCGTTCCCGTTCCAAAGACCTGGGCCTGGCGCCGGACCTTTTTGAGAAGACCGACATTCACATTCACCTGCCGGAAGGGGCGATCCCCAAGGATGGTCCATCGGCGGGGATCACGATGGCGACGGCGCTCATCTCTGCGCTCACCCGTCGGCCGGTGCGCCGCCAGGTGGCGATGACGGGCGAAATTACCCTGCGCGGGCGGGTCCTTCCGGTGGGCGGGTTGAAGGAGAAACTTCTGGCGGCCCATCGGGCGGGCGTGAAGGAAGTGCTCATTCCCAAACGGAACAAACCCGACCTGGCGGAGATTCCCCGCAAGGTGACGCGCGAACTCAAAGTGACGCTGGTGGAGCGGATGGACGAGGTGCTGGAGGTGGCCCTTCTGCCGCCGTTGCTTGCGGAGGAATCGGCATCCGCGCAGTCCCGGTCTTCGTCCCGCACGCGACGATCTCGTCGGCCGCGCGCTCGGAAAGAAGAATCGCCCGCCCCTGCTCCGGCCGAACACGTCCCGGTGTCTGGCCTAACGTCCGCTCTGGAAACTCATCGTGTTCCCGGGAGTGGGCCTGTACGGGTGAGGCCGTATCTTCTGCCCGACAGACAGGGCAACGCGTGAACCAGGGCTTGTGCAGCAAGTCGTTTTGAGGGAGTGACGCGCCCGTGAAAAAGGGGAAAGTGGGGTTAGTGGGGGCGGCGAAGCCGCCCCCACTAACCCCACACCCCACCCCTTTCCCATGCCGGGTGAATTGCTGCGCAAGCCCGAAACAGGACAATTGTCATCGGCAAATAATGCGGTTCATCACTCTTGATTTGACCGGGCCTGAGGTATGATATAAGCGAGGTGGGCGTGGCCTACGCTGTGCGGCAGGCGTTTTCCACAAGCCACATCGCACCTCTCCTCCTTTCCTTGGCTGGCGGTCCCCCGGGTACCCCCCCGCCCGGGGGACCATCTTTTTAGGAGATGTTGCCATGTTCTTTGATATGCCCCTTGAGCAACTTGAGGTTTATAAGCCGCCCCGCGAGGAACCACCCGATTTTGACACTTTCTGGCAACAGACATTGGCCGAAGCGCGGCAATTCCCTCTCAATGCCCGCTTTGAGCCGGTGGACTACGGGTTGCGCCTGGTGGAGACCTTTGACGTCACGTTCAACGGCTATGGCGGTCAGCCGATTAAAGGCTGGCTGATCCTGCCGCGCCAGCGCAGAGGACCGTTGCCGTGTGTGGTGGAATTTATCGGCTACGGCGGCGGGCGTGGATTTCCGACCGATTGGCTGATCTGGGCCAACGTCGGATTTGCCCATCTGGTGATGGACACGCGCGGGCAGGGGAGCACCTGGTTGCCGGGCGATACCCCGGACCCGGAACCGGAAGGGTCCAACCCCCACTACCCCGGTTTCATGACGCGCGGCATTCTGGACCCCAAAACCTACTACTACCGCCGCGTCTTTACCGACGCCGTACGCGCGATAGAGGCGGCGCGCTCCCACCCTGTGGTGGATGCCGAACGTATTGCCGCTACCGGCGGCAGTCAGGGCGGCGGCATCACCCTTGCTGTCGGCGGGTTGGAGCCTGCGGTGAAGGCCGTTATGCCGGATGTCCCCTTCCTCTGCCATTACCGCCGTGCGCTTGCCATATCCGATGCGGCACCGTATAGCGAAATCAAACAATATTGCCATACGCACCGCGATAAGATTGACACCGTCTTCAGAACCCTATCATACTTTGACGGTGTAAACATGGCCG
>CAKZOY010000551.1 GCA_937138275.1 uncultured Chloroflexota bacterium | reverse complement strand
ACCGAAAGACGACGATCAGGAAGAGTAGGCATCGTAGCGGGGTCACAGAGAGTCGGGCCGGAGGCTGAGAGCCCGATACCAGCGCCGATGCTGAATGGGCCTGGGAGTCGCCCGCCGAACCCCGGCCGGCCCGCAGACCGGTCGGGCAGTAGTCCGGGCCGGAGTCGCCACCGTTATCCGGGCAGAGGGTATAGAACAGTGCGCCTGTTCGTACCCGCGAAAGAGGGAGGCTGGCTTTACCCACAACGCGCCGTCACCGGCGCGTTGTGCTTTATAAGCCCCTCAGCGAGGTGGTACCACGGGGAAAAGCGCCCGTCCTGGCAATCAGGACGGGCGTTTTCGTTTCAGGAGGCAACGGGGCTTATCAGCCCCCACATCCTATAATCAAAAAATCTATATAAAGGAGGTGCGAGATGAAAGAGACCAGATACTTTCTGCTCCCTCAGGACAGGCTGCCGAAGGCCTGGTACAACATCGTTGCTGACCTGCCCTTTCGGGTGCCTCCCCTGCTCCATCCGGTGACCCGCGAACCGACCCGCCTGCCACCACCCCTGTTCTGCGACGCGCTGATAGAGCAGGAGGAAAGCCGGGAGCGGTACATAGAGATACCGGAGCCGGTGCGGGAGGTGTATCGCGTCTGGCGGCCCACCCCGCTCATCCGCGCCCGGCGGCTGGAGGAGGCGCTGGATACCCCTGCCCACATCTACTTCAAGTACGAAGGGGCAAGCCCACCCGGCAGCCACAAACCCAACACGGCCGTCGCCCAGGCCTTCTACAGCAAAGAGGCCGGGGTGAAGCGGCTGGTCACCGAGACGGGGGCCGGTCAGTGGGGCAGCGCGCTGGCCTTCGCCTGCAACCTCTTCGGGATGGAGTGCGGCGTCTATATGGTGAAGGTCAGTTACCACCAGAAGCCCTACCGCCGGGTGCTGATGGAAGCCTGGGGTGCGCGGGTGGTCCCCAGCCCCAGCCCGGAGACCCGTTCCGGGCAGGCCATCCTGGAGAAGGACCCCGATTCGCCGGGCAGTTTAGGTATCGCCATCAGCGAGGCAGTGGAAATCGCCGCCACCCACGACGATACCAAGTACTCCCTGGGGAGCGTCCTCAACCACGTCCTGCTGCATCAGACGGTCATCGGCGAGGAGGCCCGAATGCAGATGGAAATGGCCGGGGAGTATCCGGATGTCGTCGTCGGATGTGTGGGGGGAGGGAGCAACTTCGCCGGGCTGGCGTTCCCCTTCCTGCGGGACCGCCTCCAGAACGGCAGCCCCACCCGCTTCGTAGCCGTTGAGCCGACCGCCTGCCCCAGTATGACCCGCGGAATCTACGCCTACGACTATGGCGACACGGCTCACCTGGCGCCTCTCGCCAAGATGGACACCCTGGGACACACGTTCATCCCGGCCGGAATCCACGCCGGAGGGCTGCGCTACCACGGGATGGCGCCCCTGGTCTCCGCGCTGCACCGGCATGGGTATATTGAACCCGTCGCCTATCCCCAGTTGGCGGTCTTTGAGGCCGCCGTCCTGTTTGCCCGCACCGAGGGGTTCATCCCGGCACCGGAGACGGCCCATGCCATCAAGGCAGTCGTGGATGAAGCGTTGGCCGCGCGGGAGGCCGGGGAGAAACGGGTCATCCTCTTCAACTTCAGCGGCCACGGCCACTTTGATATGGGGGCCTATGAGAGTTACTTCGCCGGAAAACTGGCAAACTACGAGTATCCGGCGGAACGGGTGCAGGAGGCGCTGAAGGACCTGCCTCAGGTGGAGGAGTAAAACGTATTGCGTGAAACGTATTCCGTGAAACGTGAGGGGGTGCCAGGGACTTGGACCTCTGGGCGATGGTCACAAGCACCTGGCACCCCTCCATACGTGGCAATCAGGAGCCGCGGTCACATTTGCCGTTGAAATAGTCCCACCCATCGCAGACTTTGCCGTCCGGGAACGTGCAGGTGCCCTGTTCGTTTTCGGTACCTGTATTGCCGGTCGCGGTGTAAGTGCCGCCGGTGATCGCACAGTACCGGGCCGCCGAAGTGGCAAGGTCAGCGACCTTCACTCCTTTGGATAGGTTGAGCGTTGCACCTATCAGACGAAAGCCCCTGTCCAAAAGTTCCGGAAACAAAAACGCCGCGACGACTGATAAGGTCGCCGCGGCGTGCGGTTGGGATGCCCCGGAGAGGAGTCGAACCTCCACGCCCTGTCGGGCACAGGCCCTCAACCTGCTGCGTATGCCTATTCCGCCACCGGGGCAGGCGCTTATATTATACTCCCAGACAGCGACTTGTCAACCCGAAGATGCCGCCAATTCGCCCAGCAACCCGGCAAGGCGCGGGGGCACCATCGCAGCGATGCGCATCCCGCGCGCCGTCGGTTCCTGGGACTCTATCACTCCTTGGTCCCGAATCATCTGCACCAGGTCACTCCGGTCAAAAGGCAGGATAACCCTCACGGGCACCAGGTCCCTCTCCAAGATGTCCTCCACTTTCTGGAGGAGATCGGACAGGCCATCTCCCCGCAGGGCAGAAATGAACACCGGATTGGGTAGGTCTTCCACCAGAGAAAAGGCTCCCGCCGGGTCTGCCAACCGATCCACTTTGTTCAGGGCAGTGACCATCGGCTTACCGACCGCCCCGATGGTCTCCAGCGTCTCCAGGACCGCCTCGGCCTGACGTCGGGCCTGCGGATGGGTGATGTCCAGGACGTGCAACAGCAGGTCCGATTCGGTCACTTCCTCCAGCGTGGCCCGGAAGGCGGCAACCAGATGGGTAGGTAGTTTCTGGATAAAACCGACGGTATCGGTGAAGAGGACGACCCGCCCGCTGGGCAGGCGCACCCGCCGGGTGGTGGGGTCCAGCGTGGCAAATAACTTGTCCTCCACGAGCACCCCGGCATCGGAGAGAGCGTTGAGGAGGGTAGATTTGCCGGCGTTGGTGTAGCCGACGATGGAAACGACGGGGATACCCTCGCGACGGCGACGGGCGCGGTAGCGGCTACGATGAGCGCGCACCTTCTCCAGTTCGTCCTTGAGATGGGCGATACGCCGTCGGATGACCCGCCGGTCCGTCTCCAACTGGGTCTCGCCGGGGCCGCGCACCCCCACACCGCCGGTGGCGCCCCCCGCCCGCCCGCCTGCCTGCCGGGCCAGGTGGGTCCAGGCGCGAGTCAGGCGCGGGAGACGGTACTCGTACTGGGCCAGTTCCACCTGGAGCGCCCCTTCGCGCGTCTGGGCGTGCTGGGCGAAGATGTCCAGGATCAGCGCGGTGCGGTCCAACACCTTGACCCCATCTCCCAGCGCCTTCTCCAGTTCCCGCTGGTGACGGGGAGAAAGTTCTTCGTCAAACACCACCACGTTCGCCGCCGTTTCGGTAACCCGCTCTATCAGTTCCTCCACCTTGCCCGGGCCGATGAACGTGGCAGGGTTGGGACGTTCCAATTTCTGGGCAATCTGACCAACGACTTCCAGACCAGCCGTACGGGCCAGTTGGGCCAGTTCTTCCAGCGACGCTTCTACGGGCCAGGAGCCGTCTGGGGGATCACCGATCCCCTTCCATTCCACCCCGACCAGAACAGCCCGTTCACGGGCCGGACCGGTAGGCTCAACTAACCTCGCGATGGTCCACCTCCCTGGATATACCAGAAGCGTCCGAACGGGCGCGCCGGGTCGTCTGACGCGGTACGTTGAAGCAGTAACCCACCTTCCGCACAGTAATCAGGTAAGAAGGATGCCGAAAATCGTCTTCTATGATCTTTCGCAACCAGTGGATGTGAACTTCCAGCGTGCGGGTATCGTCCAGATAGTTGGTATGCCAGACCTCTTTCATTAAGAACGCGCGCGTGAGAACGCGTCCGGAATTGCGCATGAATATCTCCAGCAGACGGGTTAACCGTGGGGTCAGATGGTGCTCCTCCCCCCTCAAGGTCACCGTTCGTTGCTGAATGTCCAGAGTAATCCCCCCGACCTTCAGGAGATGATTGCTGCGAGGAGAAAGCAATCGTTTCACCTGCCGGAGCAGTCTGCGCCGGGTCGGCTCACCGCACAAAAGTGTCACCCCGGGACACCCGGGATGTTTCTGGCCTTCGGGGACGATTAACAGAATAGGGATAGAGTTCTCTTCTACGTTCAATGCCTCACATAACCGCAAGCCATTGAACCGCAACCGCCGCGTGTCCACGATCAACAAGTCTGGCGGATTTGCCTCCAATGCCGCGCAGGCCGCGCGATAGGTACAGACCTGTTCCACTTGAAACCCATGCTCCTCCAGTATGGGGGCGCATGAATTTGCTGCAGATTTTCCCCCCTCCACAAGCAAGATATGGGCCCCCATTCTCCTCGCTCCATCCTGTGGGAATAGACAGTGATTGGGCAGACGATGACGGGGTAGGACGACGTAACGCAGTGCATTTATTATACCCTAACTGGGGATGAGAGGCAAACGCGGGACAGGAAGGGCTTGCGCAGCAATTCACCCTGCATGGGAAAGGAGTGGGGTGTGGGTTTGTGGAGGCGGCGAAGCCGCCCCCTACAACCCCACTTTCTCCATTTCGCGGGTACGCTGCTCCCTGAAAGGGATTGGCTGCACAAGCCCCTAAG
>CAKZOY010000550.1 GCA_937138275.1 uncultured Chloroflexota bacterium | reverse complement strand
TCCCGGGCCTGCCGCCGGGCCATCTGACCGATTTGCTGGGGGTTGTCGTGCGGGAATTTGACTCCCTGCCGCCCGACCGCCGGAATTCGGTGCGGTTTGTCCAGGGGGCGTCAGGTTCGGTCCCCGTCTCTCTGTGGATGGAAGTTGTGGAACCGGTGGACGGGCAACCGCTGGCGGTGTATGAAGGGGATTTCTACGCCGGGCAGGCCGCGGCGACGGTTGCCCTGCGGGGGCGAGGACAGGCCATCTACGTGGGCGTTCTGGGCGGCCCGGATTTCTACGGCCTGCTGCTGGACTGGTTGCTCCCCCAGTTGGGAGTGCGTCCTCCGATGGAGACGCCTCCGGGGGTGGAGGCGAAAGTCCGCGTGGGGCCGCAGGGCATGATACTCTTTCTGCTCAACCATAACGATGCGCCCGCCCGCTTCGCCCTCCCCCACCCCGCCACCGACGTTGCCACCGGGGAACGGTGCGAAGGGGAAGGGGAACTGGGCCCCCGAGAGGTACGCATCTTCATCCTCGCTCCGTAGCGCACTACGAACAGCATCGCGCTTGTGGGGGCTTGCGCAGCAATTCACCCCGCATGGGAAAGGGATGGGGTGTGGGGTTTGCGGGGGCAGCCAAGCCGCCCGCCCCCGAAACCTCTCCACCAGCGGGAACACGTGCAAAACAGAACCCTATACCGGCCCCGATTCCCCTGAAGGCGACCTCGGGACAAACCGTCCCCCTCCCCGCCGCCCCACGAACTCCCCTTCCCGATAGACCATATGTCCCCGGGAGAACACCAGATGCACCCGACCTTGCACCCGCATCCCCTCATAGGGGGTGTATCCCGCCAGGTGGTGCAGGTCGGCGGCGCGAATCGCCCCTTCCGGGCGCGGGTCGTACAGAACGATGTCGGCATCAGCGCCGGGCCGAAGAGTTCCCTTCCGGGGCCAAAGCCCCCAGGTCCGGGCCGGGTTGGCCGAAAGAAGGGCGACCAGTTGGGAGAGGGACAACCGTCCCGCAGATACGCCGTAGGTGTACATCAACGGCAGAAGGGTCTCCATACCCGGTAGCCCGCCGGGGGTGCGGGTGAAATCGTCGGCGGCGAGTTTCTGATCCACCGTGTAGTCGCAGTGGTCAGTGGCGACGAAGTCCACCGCCCCACAACGCACCCCCTCCCACAGTCGTTCGGGCTCGCCGGGGGCGCGCAGGGGCGGTTGAAGAATGTACCGCCACGGCTCCGGGCCATCGTAGCGGGTGGAATCCAGCAGCAGGTACTGAGGACAGGTCTCGCAGGTGACGGCCTGCCCCTTCGCCCGCGCCTCTACCACCGCCTCCACCGACCCGGCAACGGAACAGTGGACAATGTGCACAGGGCAGCGGGCTGCGGCAGCCAGAAACAGCACCCGCCGAACGGCTTCCTCCTCCGCCAGGGCCGGACGGGCCTGACCGTGATACCGCCACCCGGTCTTCCCTCCGGTCACCAGCGCCTGGGTCTGCGCGGTCACCAGGGCGTCGTTCTCGCAGTGGATCAGCGGGCGAATCCCCAAACGGGCCGCGGTCTCCATCAAACGCAGAACGGTCGCGTCATCGGCGTAATAGTTGGGGCGGTAGGTGGT
>CAKZOY010000549.1 GCA_937138275.1 uncultured Chloroflexota bacterium | reverse complement strand
TGGCCCAGGAGCAGCCGGAGCAGTTCCCCGCCGACGTATCCGGAAGCACCGACGATGGAGACTTCTATCATTCTTCCTCCCTGGAGAGGGTGGTTGCGATGCGGAACTGTTCCAGGACGTAGTCGGCCATTTTGCCGGCGATGTCCGTATCCACGGCCTGCATCGCGCCGTGGAATTCGGGGGTGTGGTTGACCTCGGAGACGAGCAGGCGTCCGTCGGCGTCCTCCAGCAGGTCCACCGCCAGGATGCCGCCGCCGACCGCGCGCGCCGCGGCCAAGGAGAGGTCGGCAATGGCCGGAGTCAGGGGACAGGGGAGGGTCTGCGCGCCGCGGGCGGTGTTGGTGATCCAGTGCTCGGCGCGACGGTAGACGGCATAGACCACCTCGTCGCCCACGACCAGCACCCGGATGTCCCGATCGGGCTTGGGGATGTATTCCTGGATATAGAAGACGTTGTGGGACGGCCCGCCCAGCGCGGCCTTGTGGGTCAGGACGGCCTCGGCGGTTTCGCGGTCGTTGACCCGGCAGAGGAGCCGCCCCCAGGAGCCGACGGCAGGCTTGAGCACCACCGGGTACCCCATCTCCTCCATCGCCGCCAGGGCGGTCTCCACGTCAAAGGCGACGGTGGTGCGCGGGGTGGGGATGCCGTGGCGCACCAGCGCCCCGGTCGTCAGCACCTTGTCCCCGCAGGTGAGGACGGTCTGGTAGGAATTGACCGTCCGCAGACCCCAGCCGTTGAGGATACTGAGCGCGTAGAGCGCCCGGGTGTGGCTGATGACCCGGCTCCAGATGAGGCCGTACCGCTGGCCCAGGCCGTCCCGATGGAAAGAAAGGGCCAGATGCCCCTCGTCCAGACGTTCAAAATCGGCGCCGCGCGCCACCAGGGCCTGGAAGATCCGTTTTTCCTCCATCCGGACGCGCGAGCACAGTACGCCTAACTTTATCGTTCCGACTTCATCGTGATGACCTCCACCACGTAATCGGCGATCCGGCCGGGAATATCCACGCCGGTAGGGGCGACGCTGTTGCGGAACTCCGGGGTGTGGTTCACTTCGGAGACCAGCAGGCGGCCGTCGGGGGACTCCAGGATGTCTATCGCCACCACGCCTCCGCCAACGGCCTCCGCCGCGGCGCGGGAGACCTGGTCAATTTCGGGGGTGACGGGGCAATTGGTGGCCTGAGCGCCCCGGGCGGTGTTGGTGATCCAGTGGGACGAGTTGCGGTAGATGGCGGCGATCGTCTCCCCGCCGACGACGAAACTGCGGATATCCCGCCCCGGTTTCTGGACGTATTCCTGGATGTAGAAGATGGAGTGCAGGTATCCTCCCAGCGTCTGCTTGTGTTCCAGGAGCGCTTCGGCGGCGTCCCGGTCGTTGATTTTCGCCTGCAGCCGTCCCCAGGAGCCGTTCAGCGGCTTCAGGACGACCGGATAGCCCATCTCCTCTATTGCAGAGAGGGCGGCCTCGGGGGAGAAGGTTACCCGCACCTGTGGGGTGGGGACGCCGTGCTGGATCAGCGCCAGGGTGGTGAGGAGCTTATCGCCGCAGGTGGCGATGACCTCCGGCGGGTTGACCACGGGGATGCCGCAAGCGCTCAGCACCCGGCTGGCGTAGAGGGCGCGGGAGTGGCTGAGGGAGCGGATAAGGACACCGTCGTACCCATCCATTTGGGCGGGCAGGCCCAGGATGATGGCCTCGTCGTCAATCCGTTCCACTTCCACGCCCCGCTCCTCAAAGGCCTGGAACAGCCATTTTTCTTCTATCCGGACGCGGGAACAGAGGACCCCCACTCGCATCTTACTCCCCCCAGTCTTCCTCTACGGGCGGAGCCAGTTCCAGGACGAGGGGGTCGGTGCTGTGGACTTCCAGTTCGGCCCCGCATTCCGGGCAGACGATGATTTCCCCCACCTCCAGGTCCGGGGAGAGGGAGAGTTCCGCGGCACATTCGGGACATTGAGCCATTGCGCACCTCCTTGGGTTGATGATATAAAAAAGCCGACTCCCTGCTCCAGGGAGTCGGCTTTTGTTTGTGGTAGGATGATACGTCTATGCTACGGGTCTACGGCCCTGCGCCGCGCGAAACTCCCCAGAGCCCCCGGGGTTGGGAGCGCTTGGATCGGGCTCGTCGGGAGATTCGCTGCGCAGGTACGTACATCGTCCCTCTCTGTTAAGATAACTTATACCACAAACGGCGAAAATGTCAAGCGCAGGATGGGGTGGGCTTGTGCAGCAGATCATTTCGGGGGAGCGGCTTCGCCGCCCCCACACCCCCCTTCCTATGCGGGGCGAATTGCTGCACAAGCCCCAGTCAGGCGGGAACTGGTGATGAAGGGAATTATCTGGTATCATTAGTCCTGACCGATTTCTCGCGGAGGGCCAGTTGGCTTGCCGACCAGGATGGCATTCCCACGGGATGCCGGAGCGGCCCCTACCGCGCTCTCCTGGACACAAATTTCAGCGTCACCCCTCACTCTGGAAAGGAGGCCACAGTGAAGGCTATGGTACTTCGCCAGCCCCGCGCGGCGGAGGAGCGACCGCTGGAGATGGCCGATCTGTCGCTTCCTGAACCAGGCCCCGGCGAAATTCGCCTGCGCGTCCACGTTTGCGGTATCTGTCACACCGACCTGCATACGGTGGAGGGAGACCTGCCCCTGCCCAAACTCCCCGTTGTCCCCGGGCATCAGGTGGTGGGGACGGTGGAGGCGGTGGGGGAGGGAGTGACCCGCTTCGCGGTCGGTCAGCGGGCGGGAGTGCCCTGGCTCTACCGGACCTGTGGCGTTTGTGAGTTTTGCCGTCGGGGATTGGAGAACCTCTGCTACCAGGCCCGCTTCACCGGCCTCCACGCTGATGGCGGCTATGCCGAAGCGATGGTTGTCCATCAGGATTTCGCCTACTCCATCCCGGAGGGGTTCTCCGACGAGGCGGCCGCGCCGCTTCTCTGCGCGGGCATTATCGGCTATCGGGCACTCCGACTGAGCGGGGTCCGGCCCGGGGATCGGCTGGGAATGTGGGGGTTCGGCGCCTCGGCCCACGTCACCATCCAGGTCGCCCGGCATTGGGGGTGCGAGGTCTACGTGTTCACCCGCGGGGAGGGGCACCGGCGTCTGGCAAAGGAACTGGGCGCCGCCTGGGTCGGGGGGGCGGAAGATGACCCCCCGCACCCGGTTCACGGCGGCATCATCTTTGCCCCGGCCGGGGGGCTGGTGCTGGCGGCGCTGCGGGTGCTGGAACGGGGCGGGGTGCTGGCCCTCGCCGGGGTGACAATGACCCCTATCCCCGAACTGGACTACGACCGGTTGCTCTACTGGGAGCGGACAGTACGGAGTGTGGCGAACTTTACCCGTCAGGACGCCACCGAACTGCTCCAACTGGCCGCGGAGATCCCCATCCGGACGACCGTCCAGATTTTCCCGCTGGAGGAGGCCAACGAAGCGCTCCTGGCCCTGAAACAGGGACGTATCAACGGTGCAGGAGTCTTGAAGATAAGGTGACGTGTAATCCACATCTGCAATCTGCAATTTGCAATCTGCAATCTGCAATTTGCAATCTGCAATCTGCAATTT
>CAKZOY010000548.1 GCA_937138275.1 uncultured Chloroflexota bacterium | reverse complement strand
AATACCATTTATACTTTTAACGCATAGTTTGTCATTATAATTTAGAATCTACCATTGTCAATCTACAAACAAATGCGATGGCGTTTGTAGTGCGCTACAGAGCGAGAGGAAAATCATCAGTAACCGGGAGTATAGAGCGGGAGGCGGACAACGAAGCGGCTGCCCTGGCCCGGTGTGCTTTCCACCCACACCCGTCCTCCGTGGCGCTCTACCACCTCCCGCACGATAGAGAGCCCCAGTCCCATCCCTCCATGTCGGCGAGTCATCGGGGCCTCTGTCTGATAAAATCGCTCAAAAATGCGTTCCAGCGCGTGCTGGGGAATCCCGATCCCGGTGTCGCGCACAATCAACTCGGCGGTGTCCGGCCGCTGAACAGCCCGTACTTCCACCCTTCCCCCCTCGGGGGTGAACTTCACCGCATTGGAGAGCAGGTTGTCCAGCACCAGGCGAATCTTCTCCCGGTCGGCGCGGACGAACAGCGGGTTCGCCGGGAGAGAGCATTCCAGGCTCAACTGACCCGCTTCCGCCAGGGAACGGTACAATTCACAGGACTGAATGATTTCCTCCCGCAGGTCAAACACTTCCCAGGAAAGGACCATCTCCCCGGTTTCCAGGTAGCGCAAGTTCAGCATCGTTTCAATGATGTGTTTCAACCGCGTTGCCGCGCGCAGGACCACCTCCACTTCGCGCATCCCGGCGCTTCGTTCCTGAAGCAAACTGGCATATCCCAGGATCAGGCTGAGCGGTGTGCGCAGTTCGTGGGACGCGACGGCGATGAAATCCGATTTCAACCGGTCCAGTTCCCCCAACTTCCGGTACGCGGCGCGCAATGCTTCCACCAGACGGGCGTTCTCAATCGCGACCGTGGCCTGGGCAGCCAGAGTATTCAGGATTTCCACGTCTTCCTGGGTGAAACCGGTCGGGTTTCGCTTGTTGACCGCCTCCAGCACCCCGATGCAGCGTCCCCGAGCATGGAGCGGGACAGCCAGCAAGGAACGGGTCTGGAATCCAACCTGCGCACCAACCTCCCGGAAATGACGATGGTCCTCCGCGGCGTTCGCAACGATCAGGGGACGCCGCTCCTGTAACACCACGCCAGCGATGG
This sequence comes from uncultured Chloroflexota bacterium, assembly GCA_937138275.1. GTDB lineage: Bacteria > Chloroflexota > Anaerolineae > B4-G1 > DUEL01 > SpSt-77. Next base: position 4,179 of record CAKZOY010000548.1, on the reverse strand, counting down.
AACCCCGGACCGGCACCGGGATCTCCCCCAGTTTCGGCGCCAATTCCTTATCCGCGCTCGCGCAGAAGCGCAGGTCGCCGCTCCGCTCATCCAGCAAGAGAATGGACGCCCCTTCGCTCTCGGTCAACTCCGCGGCGATGGAGACGATTCGCTCCAGCAAAGGGGATAAGTCTACTGTAGAGACCAGTTCCAGATTGACCTCCAGGATGCGCTCCAGTTGCCGCAGCCGTTTTTCACTCACGGGCCCTCCGCTTGAGGAAACGGGGGAGTAAAATGGACCCATACTGGAGTACCCACGCTGGCCCAATCGTAAAGCCAGCGAGCGTCCCGAGGGGCCAGGTTCACACACCCGTAACTGCGAATGAATCCAAAGGAGTCGTGCCAGTAAGCGCCATGGAGAGCGTAGGGCCCGTGAAAGTACATTGTCCAGGGCACGTCCTCCAGATAGTACCAGATGGGGCTCCCGTCCCGCACATCCGGGTTGCTCATTTTGGCCGTTGGAAATTTGCCCCATATCCGAAAGAGACCGGTCGGTGTGGGAGTCGCGGAACGGCCGCTGGAAATCAGCGTCGCGTAGACCATCCGCTCCCCCACATAGGCCGCCAGTGTCTGCTCAAACAGGTCCACTTCTATCCATCGCCCCCCGGGCACTACTCCTGCCGGGGGCGGGTCTACCGTCACTTTGGAGACATATCTCTGCTCCACCCATTGGTCCGGGCCGATCAAATACCACAGTTCCTGCGACGCCCGCAACTCCTGGGCGTAGATGGAAACCATCTGGTAACGCGAGTAGAGCGGCGCGGTCGGGTCTGGTGTCTCCTGGGGAACACGCGAAGGACGCACGGGGCGATTGATCCAGGCGAAAGGATAGGCCGGTTGATCGGTCAGATAGACCCCCTGAAATTGGGAAGGACGACCGAAAGTCAGGGCATCCGCAGGAACAAACTCGTTGGCATTGATTTGAACCCACTGCTGGCCCTCATATTCTACCGTCCCTACCACGCTCACCCACTGGGTGCCCGAGTAGAGGACACGCACCGGGGGCAAGCCCAGCGCGGCCTCCATCGGGTGACGATAGATTGCCAGGGGAAGATGGCGCACATAGGCATAGGTGTAGGGGACCACCTTCTCTTCGGGATCAGGTTTCAGTTCTACCACCGGCAATGGGGGAAGCGGATTCGGAAGACGGATGTGGGCAATGCGGTAGGCTGTAGCGCCAGGGCCGTACTCCGGGCAGGTCTGCCGCCAGCGCCAGAGCCGCCCGGGAGTACAGACGATGTCACTTATTCCAGATTCAGGGGGCGCCGGGGAAGGATACCGGAGCACTTCATACGATGCCAGTGCTACCCGCCCCACACCCGACCAAAGCGAAAGGAATACCAGGAGATAACCGATGATGTTATGCACCATATATATATCGCCCCGCGTGCCTCCTGTTCCCAAGTATACGGGGAGTTTCCCGCCTTGTCAAATAAGAAATGGTGAAGATTGCGTTTCAATTTGTGAAAAGTTGTAACCCGATCCCCAATTTCCCAATTCTCCGATTCGCGGTATACTGGGGGGCGTGAACACCCTCCGATTGATCAAACCGGTTTCCGCGTCTCCTCGGGGAACGACAACACAGGTTTTGCAACTGGCATGGCCCGTTGTGGTGGAACAGATGCTGGGCACCGCCGTGGGCCTGGTCAACACCTACATCGTCGGCCATCTGGGAGCCGCGGCGCTGGCAGCCGTTGGGCTCAGTTCCCAACTGGTCACGCTCCTGACCGCCTTTTTCAGCGCCGCGGGCGTGGGCGGCACGGTGCTTATTGCCCGATCCATCGGCGCGGGCGAATCCGAAGAGGCGGAATTCTTCACCGGGCAATCGCTGATCCTGGCACTGGCGATGGGGATCCTCACAGCCGTCCCCTGCCTCTTATGGGGCAGTGACATGCTCGCGGCTCTGGGAGGCGCGCCCGATGTCGTCGCGCCGGGCCGGTTGTACATGCTGGCGGTCGGGACCACGATGCCCCTGATGGCGCTGCTGTACGTGGGCAACGCAGCGATCCGCGGTGCCGGGGATACCCGCACCCCGATGGCGATCATGGCGACAGTGAACGTGGTCAACGCGGCCCTTTCCTGGGCACTGGTCTACGGAATCGGCCCACTGCCCGCGCTGGGAGTCCTGGGAGCGGGGATCGGCGCGGCCGCCAGTTCCGCCATCGGCGGGGCACTGACCGTGCAGGCCCTCCTCCGGAGACGTTCCGCCAGCGGTCTGGGGGTCACCCGCGCGGCGCTGCGCCCGGCCCCGGCGCGCCTCTGGCGACTGCTGCGCATCGGCCTGCCCAGCGGCGTGGAACAGGGGCTGATGCGCCTGGCCCAGGTAATGATGGCCTCCGTGGTCACCTACCTGGGCACTGCCGCCTACGCCGGCCACCAGTTGGGCATTCAACTCCTCTCCGTGGCCTTCGCCCCGGGGTTCGCCTTCTCCGTCGCCGCGACCACGCTGGTGGGGCAGGAACTGGGACGAAAATCCCCTCAGCGGGCCTCGGCCTGTACGATGACCGCGTCCTGGCTGGCCCTGGCGGTTATGTGCAGCGGGGGCATGGTCGCCTTCTTCCTGGCCGAACCGCTGGTACGTTTCTTCACCTCGGACCCTGCGGTAATCCCCCAGGGAGTTCTGGCCGTCCGGGGTTGCGCCTTCATAGAGCCGCCTCTGGCCTGGTACTTTGTCCTCTCCGGAGCCCTGCGCGGGGCCGGGGATACCCGCTACGTCCTTCTGGCCCAGGCACTGCCCATCTGGCTGGTCCGCCTGCCCCTCTCCTGGCTGCTGGGCATTACGGCCGGTCTGGGCCTTGCCGGAATCTGGGCGGCGATGATTCTGGATATGAGCGTCCGCGCCCTGATGCTGAGCCTCCGCTTCCGCAACGGGGCGTGGCAGCGGATTCAAGTGTAACGCCTCGGGAGGAGCGATGCGCATTGAACAAGTAGAACTTCGCTACGTTCGCCTGCCCCTGAAGCGGCATTTTGAGACCAGTTTCCGGCGCACTCAGGAACGGCACACGGTTCTGGTGACCGTCTGGGCCGACGGGGTGGAAGGATGGGGAGAGTCGCCGGTGGAGGACGGCCCCTGGTTCTCCTACGAAACGGTGGAAACCGCGTGGCACGTCCTGCGGGAGTTCCTGGTCCCCCTTCTCCTGGGGCAGACGGTAGAGCGCGCGGCCGACGCCTGGGACCTTATGGCGCGCGTGCGCGGCCATCCGATGGCCAAAACCGGACTGGAAGAGACATTATGGGACGTGGAGGCCCGACAGAAGGGAGTCTCCCTGGCCCAACTGCTGGGAGGGGTTCGGGAACGGATTGTGTGTGGCGTCAGCGTGGGCATTCAGGACACCCTTGCCGACCTGGTGAGCCAGGTGGAGGGGTATCTGGCCCAGGGCTACCGGCGCGTGAAGGTGAAAATCAAGCCCGGCTGGGACCTGGACGTCGTGCAGGAACTGCGGCAGCGCTGGCCGAACATACCGCTGATGGTGGACGCCAACTCGGCGTACACCCCCGCCGACGCGGACCGCCTCGTGGCGCTGGACGGCTGGGACTTGCTGATGATTGAGCAACCTCTGGCCCACGACGACCTGTATGAGCACAGTCTGCTCCAGCGACGGTTGCGGACGCCCATCTGCCTGGACGAATCCATCCCCTCCCCCAACCACGCCCGGGCGGCGCTGGAACTGGGGAGTTGTCGCATCATCAACATCAAGCCCGGTCGGGTGGGTGGATTGGCCCAGGCGCGGCGGATCCACGACCTCTGTCAGAACCGGGGCGTGCCGGTCTGGTGTGGGGGTCTGCTGGAGACGGGCATCGGGCGGGCGCACAACGTCGCCATCTCTGCTCTGCCCAACTACACCCTTCCGGGCGACGTCTCTGCCAGCGACCGGTACTACGAGCGAGACATCGTCCTCCCTCCGTTCCGGTTGAATCCAGACGGGACGATGGATGTGCCGCGGGGTCCGGGGATCGGCGTGGAGATAGACCGTCCCTTTCTTGAGACGGTTACCGTCCGCCGGGAGACTTTTCGGGGCTTGTGACGCGCCCGTGAAAAGGGGGGAAAGTGGGGTTTGTGGGAGCGGCTTCGCCGCCCCCACAAACCCCACACCCCACCCCTTTCCCATGCGGGGCGAATTGCCGCGCAAGCCTTTTCGC
>CAKZOY010000547.1 GCA_937138275.1 uncultured Chloroflexota bacterium | reverse complement strand
CCTGCAACTCCGCCTCAATCCCCTGTGCCAGGCGGCGTGCCGCCTCCCGACGGCGGGCGGAGAGTTCCAGTGCAGCCACGGCCAGTTCGTCCAGTAACCGCCTCTCCTGCTCCTGAAGTTCGGCGATCCGCTCCTCGCTGTGGGTGATGGTCTCCAGTTCCGCCGCCGCGCGCTGGGCATAGAGGAGGACTTCGGCGATCGTCGCGCCGTACTTTCGCTTCAGGCGGCGGATGAGGTCCAGCCGCTCCTCCACTTCAGCCAGTCGGCGGGGGTTGAACTCCACCCGTCGCTGGTAGTCCCGCAATCCTTCCGCCAAATCCTGGAGGCGGTAGAGAATTTCTTCCGCCTCCTGGAGGTGCGGGGCGAGGATGGCATCTATCCGGGCCAGCCCTTCCAGCGCCCGCAGGAGACGGCCGACCTGGTCGGTAGCGGGGCGGCCCTCCTCGCTTCCCTCGTCCAGTGCCCGCAGCGCTTCGGCGAGGAGGAGGGTCAACTGCTCGGCGTTCGCCAGCCGCACCCGCTCCTCGGTCAGTTCTTCCTCTTCGCCAGGACGGAGGTTGGCGGTTTCAATCTCGGCGATCTGGTACTGGAGGAGGTCTATGCGGCGGGCCCGTTCCTGCTCGTCCTGCTCCAGCCCGGCTCGCTCCCTTCGGACGGCGCGCACCTGGGCGACGAGGTTCGCCACCCGCGCCCGCAGGTCCTCCAGGCCCGCGAACCGATCCAGCATGTGAACATGCTCCCGAACCCGCAGGAGAGAAAGGTGCTCGCTCTGGCCGTGGATGTCCACCAGCCCTTCAGCAACTTCCCGCAGGAGGGCCAGGGTGACAGAACGGCCGTTGACCCGGCAGATGCTCCGTCCCTCCGCGCGCACCTCGCGGGAGAGAATAAGCAGGTCTGGTTCATCGCCCTCCAGCCCCTCCCGCTCCAGGATGGGACGGATGGCGGTCTGACGGGCCGGGTCCAGGCGAAAGGCGGCCTCCACCAGCGCCCGTTCGGCCCCGGCGCGCACAAACATCGGGTCGGCGCGGCCGCCCAGCAGCAGGCTCACGGCGTCAATGATGATGGACTTCCCTGCCCCCGTCTCCCCGGTCAGGACGATGAAGCCGGGAGAGAAGGAGAGGTGGAGTTCATCTATGATCGCAAAGTCGCGGATGTGGAGTTCGGTAAGCATGCAAGTGTGCAAGTTTGCAAGTGGGCAGGTGGGATTAGACGCGCAGGCGGGCGATGGCGCTGCCGATGGCCGTAACCAGGTAGACGATGCCCCAGAGAAGGGGCCAGGCGTAGCCGGTGAGGGAAGCAGCGGTAACCAGCGCGATGGCTATGGGCAGGATGGTATTGACGATCCACGGCAGGCCCCCGATGAGGATGCAGGCCGAGACGACCAGCCAGGTGTACTTGCCCCGTCGGCGGCGGATGGCCCGGCGGGCAAGTTCGGCGATGCCCATACCTGCCAGCGGGCCCAGGAAAATGGCTAACCATCCGCTGGCCGGGACGATCCATCCGGCGATAAAACTCAGTGGCAGGGCCACCAGCGCGGCGACCAGATAGTAGATCGGGCGAAATTCGGCGTAGTAGACCTTCTGCTGGCGGTTGTAACATGCCGGGCAAATGTAGCCAACCTCTATCTGTCGGGCACAGCGGGGACATATGGGGTCACCGCAGCGCGCACAGCGCAGATAGGTTTCCACGTTCGGATGATTGACGCAGCGAAGGGGTTCGGACATACGGGATGCTCCTACTGAAATTTCATTCTGCACTTGCCCACCCAATACCTAATCCACCAGTACCCAATACCCAACACCCAACCTACCTCTCCCCCAAATACGCCTTCCGCACCCGCTCATCCTGCATCAGTTCCTGGGCCGGACCGGAGAGGACGACTCGCCCCGTTTCCAGGACGTAGGCCCGATGGGCGATTTTGAGGGCGGCGCGGGCATTCTGCTCCACCAGCAGGATGGTCGTCCCGCGGGCGTTGATCTCGCGGATGGTATCAAAAATCGCCTTGACCAGCATCGGCGCCAGGCCCAGGGACGGCTCATCCAGGAGCAGCAGGCTCGGCCGCGCCATCAGCGCTCGCCCGATTGTGAGCATCTGCTGCTCTCCCCCGGAGAGAGTGCCTCCTAACTGGTTTTTCCGCTCTGCCAGACGGGGAAACAGGTCAAAGACACGCTGCAGGTTTTCCTGGACCACCCGTTCATCTTTGACCGTGTACGCCCCCATCATCAGATTCTCCATCACCGTAAGAGTGGTGAAAATGCGGCGCCCCTCGGGGACATGACAGACGCCCATCTGGACGATGCGGTGCGCCGGGACGTGATTAAGAACATGGCCCTTGAACTTAACCTCTCCCTCGCGGGGGCGGACCAGGCCGGAGATGGTACGGAGCGTGGTGCTCTTTCCGGCCCCGTTGGCCCCCAGAAGGGTGACAATCTCCCCTTCTTCTACCTCCAGGCTAATCCCCTTAAGGGCATGGACGTGGCCGTAATAGGTGTGCAGATTCTCTGTCTTCAAAAGCAGCATCCTCACGCCTCCTCCTCGCCCAGATAGGCCTGAATGACCCGCGGGTCCCTCTGGACTTCCTCGGGCGTGCCCTCGGCAATTTTCTTGCCATAGTCCAGAACGACGATCCGCTCGCAGATGCCCATCACCACCTTCATATCGTGCTCAATCAGCAGGATGGTAATCCCCGAATCCCGGATTTGCCGGATCAGGTCCATCAGTTCCATCGTCTCCTGCTCGTTCAGGCCTGCGGCGGGTTCGTCTAAAATGAGCAGGCGCGGCCGGGCCGCCAGCGCGCGGGCGATCTCCAGCCGCCGCTGATGGCCATACGGGAGGTTTTTCGCCAGTTCATCCCGGTACTCCGATAGCCCCATAAACCGGATATACTGCTCCGCCTCGGCAACGGTGAACCGTTCCTCCTCGCGCTGCGCCGGAGGGCGAAACAGCGCTCCCCAGACTCCGGCGCGCGTCCGGTGATGGACCCCCGCCATCACGTTTTCCAGGACGGTCATATTCTTGAACAGCCGGATCGTCTGGAACGTGCGCGCGATGCCCAGTTCGGTGATCTCGTGCGGGCGCAGGATGCGCAGGTCGTTCCAGCGTTCCCGGACCGAGCGCACCGGGAGCCACTGCAACCACCAGATCGGGGTAACCAGCCGCCGGCTCCCCAGGGGCGGGTGGGCGATCCGGTGGCCGTTGAAATAAATCTCCCCTTCGGTGGGCGTGTAGATGCCGGTGATCAGGTTGAAGATGGTGGTCTTGCCGGCCCCGTTGGGCCCGATAAGCCCCAGGATTTCCCCTTCGTTGACCGAGAAACTGACATAGTCCACGGCGGTCAGTCCGCCGAACCGTTTGGTCAGATTGCGGATTGCCAGGAGCGCCATTTACTCTTCCTCCCGAATCTCCATCCGGATGCGGCGGCTGGGCCACAGCCCCTCGGGCCGGGCGATCATCATCGCCACCATCGCCACGCCCATCCAGGCGTCCCGCCAGGTCTTCAGGAAGCGGAAAATCTCCGGCAGCGTGATCATCCCTAACGTGCCGACAAAGACGCCGGGGATGGAGCCCGTCCCCCCCAGAACGACGATGCAGAACATAATGACCGATTCAATGAACCGGGCCAGGTCGGGCGATACCACGGGGACGCGAGCCACGTAGAGGGCGCCCGCCATCCCGGCCCACCCGGAGCCAAGGACGAAGGCCAACAACTTAACCCGCGTGGTATTCACCCCCATCGCCTCGGCGGCCGTTTCGTCCTCCCGAACGTACATCCAGGCCCGGCCCAGGCGGGAGTTCTCCAGCCGCCGGACCGCGAAGAGGGTCAGCACCAGGAAGAAGAGCACCAGATAGTAGTGGTGGATCGGGGATCGGAGTACCAGTCCGAAGAGGACGGGACGGTCAATACCACTCAGCCCGTTGGCGCCGCCGGTGATGCCGAAAATGTTGTTGACCAGCGCCAGGCGAACCACCTCACCGAAGGCGATGGTCACAATACACAAATAGTCGCCGCGCAGGTGCAGGATGGGGCGGGAGATCAGGTAGCCGAACAGCGCGGCCACCAGGATGCTCGCCGGCCAGGTGAGAATCAGCGGGATGTCAAAGTGCAGGTTGAGCAGCGCGGAAGTGTAGGCGCCCAGGGCATAAAAAGCGGCATGGCCCAACTGGAACAGTCCGGCATAGCCGACAATGATGTTCAGGCTCAGCCCCAGTATTGCGTACAGGCCGGTGCGCCAGAGCACCGCGCGGTAGTAGTCGTTGAGCGGGAGAGGGAGCAGGATCGCCAGGACCAGAAGGCCTGCCTGCCACCAGAGGGGAGGGATTTTCTGAAGACGGGGGCGCCAGGTCGTCATTGTTCTCCTCCCTCACAGTTTCTCGGCGACCCGCTCCCCCAGCAAGCCGGTGGGGCGGAAAATCAGAATCAGGATCAGGATGACGTAGGCGATGACGTCTTTCCATTGCGGGGAGACGTATCCGGCGCCCAGGGTCTCTATGATCCCCAAAATCATTCCCCCCAGCATCGCGCCGGGGATGTTGCCGATGCCGCCGAGGATGGCGGAGATGAAGGCCTTCAGGCCGAAAATCCAGCCCAGCGTGAAGTCAAACGAACCGTAGTAGAGGGCGACGATCATCCCTGCCAGTCCCCCCAATCCCGGACCGATGAGAAAGACCGTAGCGATGATGCGGTCCACATCTATGCCCATCAGTCGGGAGACCTCGTGGTCCAGGGCGACGGCCCGCATCGCGGTGCCGATGCGGGTCCGATAGACAAAGAGATACAGGGCGGCCATCAGCAGGAAAGAGACGATCAGGACGATGGCCTGCATCAGGCTGACCCGCACGCCCTGCAGGATTTCCACCCGTCCGACGGGGATGAGTCCGGTGGGATACGTTTTGTAACTGGCGCCGTAGACGTTGCGGGCCAGACTTTCCAGGATAAAGGCAACGCCAAGGGCCGAGATGATGGGGGCCAGCCGCCCGGCCGAGCGCAGGGGACGGTAGGCGACCCGTTCCACCAGTACTCCCACCATCGCAATGGTCACCATCACAATCACGGCGGTGGGAAAGATTGCCACAGCGCCCCCTCCGGCCAGCAGAACCAGCAAGACGTTCAGGCCGGTCAGCCCAACGTATGCCCCCCACATAAACAGGCCGCCGTGGGCGAAGTTGATCAACTTCAGTACGCCGTACACCATCGTGTACCCCAGGGCAACCAGGGCGTAGAAAGCGCCGATGGTGATGCCGTTAATGAGTTGCTGGAGCAATTGTTGCATGCGGTTTGGTCCTCCCGATTGCAAAATCGCGCGTTACGGTAGACGCTTCTCCTACCGGAAGTCCCTCTCCTCCACCCAAAAATAGGGGGGAGTCCGGGGTTCCCCGAACTCCCCCCCGAACGACTCTCACTACTACGGTGACGGCTGCTGCGGGTTCAGGATGAACTCACCCTTATCGCTGATGTAGTAGGCCACGTGGATAGTGCCCAGGCGGTCCCCCTTCTCATCCCAGCCCAGGATGGGGCCGGTGATACCGTTGATGTTCTTGGCCTGATGCAGGAATTCCGCCAGCACTTTCGGATCGGTGGACTTGGTCTGCTCCATCGCGTAGCGGATGACGTTGAACGCTTCGGCGGCCATCATCCACCAGACGCTGGCAGGCTCCTCGCCGTACTGGGCCTTGAAGTCGGCGACGAACTTGCGGGCCTCGGGAGCATCCACATCCTTGGGCAGCGGCTCAGTGGTCACGTAGGTCCCGACGGCGTTCTCCAGACCGGCGATCTGGATCAGTTCGGGGTTGTTGCAGGCGTTGCCCATCACCCACTGGAGATCCAGGCCCAGTTCGCCGGACTGCTTCAGGAGCAGGCCGCCCTGGGCGTGGTAGCCCGTGAAGTAAACGGCATCCAGCCCCGCGCCGCCGATGCGGGTCAGGGTGGGGGTGAAGTCCTTATCGGCCGGGTTGATGGCATCGTAGAAAGCCACCTCCATCCCCAACTGTTCGGCGTAGCGCTTGGTATGCTCGGCCAGCCCCTGGGCGTAGGTGGAGTTATCGTGCAGGATGCCGATTTTCTTGGCCCCCATCACTTCGCTCATGAACTTGGCCGCGAAGAGCCCCTGCCGGTCGTCCAGGAAGCAAACCCGGAAGAAGCGCTGGAAGCCCTTCTCGGTGAGCCGGGTCGCGGTGGAGGAGGGGGTAATGTGGAGGATGCCCGCCTCGTTGTAGATGACGGAGGCCGGTTCGGTAGCGCTGGAGTTATAGGCGCCGATGACAGCGATCACCCCGGCATCCACCAGTTTCTGCGCCACCTGGGAGGCCTGACCTGCGTCTCCGGCATCGTCCTCCACAACCAGTTCCACCTTGCGGCCCAGCAATCCGCCAGCCTGGTTGACCTGTTCAGCCATCAACTGGACCGCTTTGAGCATCCCCTGGCCCTCGTAGGCATAGTCCCCGGTCAGGGGAAGCTCTACGCCGATCTTAATGGGGGCTGCTTCTCTCTTGCAACCCGCGAAAAGGGGAAGGGCCAGAATTGCGGCAAGAGCAACGAGCAGGATTTTACGAAGCATATTCTCCTCCATTTGCATGTGGAATGATTGGCATCCAAGAACAGTATTGGGGCGGAATTGAAGCATTCTTCCCGGGCATCCCTCCTTTCCTGACAGGGCTGGCTGGGAGATGGCTTATTCATTTATAACCGAACTTCCGGATTTGTCAAGCCTACGGACTTGACGCTTGGTGTGAGTTGATCTCGTCAAGCGGTTAGCATTGGCTCCCACGGGCTTTCACCGGAGGCTGAACCCTCCGGCTCAAAGCGAAACCCTGTTATCGCAGGCTGAAGCGCCACTCCGCTGCGCTCCGTGGCGCACTACGAACAGGGGTGGGTTTCAAACCCACCCCTACAGCCGACGGTTTCGCGTCGGGCGGAGGCGGCTGAATAGATTGACAATGGTAAATTTTAAGTTATAAAACAAAAATTGGCGGCTGTGCCCTTTGAAAAGGCCGCTGGCAGGGCAAAAGCCAACGGGCTATCGCCTTGGCGGCGCAAAATGGGCGATTTTCAGCCCCCTCACCCCCCTTACCCCCCTCTCCCCCTTGCCCTGACGGGCGGGGGAGAGGGGGGACAGA
>CAKZOY010000546.1 GCA_937138275.1 uncultured Chloroflexota bacterium | reverse complement strand
CTGCTACCTGCTATCTGCTACTCGCACAATTCGCACCCACAATCCCGGAGGTTACAGTGAGCGAAGAACTCTTCAAGGCTATGGCCCAGAGCGTCATTGACGGCGACCCCGACCTGGCGGCCGAGTTGGCCCAGAAGGCCATAGAGCAAGGGATAGACCCCCTGGATGCCATCAACAAAGGCTTCGTCCCCGGCGTGGACTACGTCGGGGAGCAGTACGGGAAGGGCGAGATGTTCCTGCCCGACCTGGTGCTGGCGGGCGAAGCGATGAAGGCGGCGGTGGCGGTCCTGGAGCCAGAGATCGCCCGCCGGGGCGGTCAGCGCCAGACCCTGGGGACAGTCGTCATCGGCACCGTAGAGGGCGACATCCACGACATCGGCAAGACCCTGGTGGCGACCATGCTCTCCGTCGGGGGGTTCAAGGTCCACGATTTGGGCGTGGACGTGTCCGTCGGCAAGTTCGTGGAGGTCGCGCGCGCGGTCAATGCCGACATCGTCGCCATGAGCGCGCTGCTCACCACCACGATGGTCCGCCAGCAGGATGTCATTGAGGCTCTGGAAGACGCCGGCCTGCGCTCCCGGCTGAAGGTGATGGTCGGCGGCGCGCCCGTCACCCGATCCTGGGCCGAGGAGATCGGCGCCGACGGCTACAGCGAGGACGCCATCGGCGCGGTCGCCGTCGCCAAACAACTGCTGGGGGTGGGATAATGGCCCGGCCGATCAAGTCCATCTCCGACCCCCGCCTCCGCCTGGATATTCTCACTCCCGAAGACGTCCGGCGCATCCACGAAGCCACCCTGGAGGTCATTGAGACGGTCGGGGTGCGCTTCCCGTCCCCCAAAGCCCTGGAGGTCTGGGAGGCCCACGGGGCGCAGGTGGACCGGGACAGGATGGTCGTCCGGGCGCCCGGTCATCTGATAGAGGACGCGCTGAAAAAGGCCCCGCCCGTCTACACCCTTGCCGCCCGCGACCCCTCCCAGGACCTGCCGCTGGATGGCAACCACGTCTACGTGGGCACCGACGGCTGCGGTGTGCAGGTCATTGACCTCTACACCGGGGAGCGGCGGCGCTCCGCCCTGAAGGACGTGGCGGAAATCGTCCGCGTCGCCGACTATCTGGAGGAGGTCGCCTTTATCTGGATACCGGTCTCCGCGCAGGACTGCCCCCCCGAAACCCGCGGCCTCTACGAACTCAAGGCGGCCTGGGAGAACACCACCAAGCACATCCAGACGGAGAGCATCTACTCGGAGCGGGAGGCGCGGGCGTCGGTGGAGATGGCGGCGCTCATCGCCGGAGGACGGGAGGAGTTGCGAAAGCGGCCCGTTCTTTCCTATGCGCTGTGTACCGCGCCCCCTCTGGGCCAGGACCCGGGCACCCTGGAAGCGGCGCTGGTCGCCGCGGAGGCGGGCATCCCCGTCGGCTTCATGACCATGACCTCCTGCGGCACCACCGCCCCGGCGACGCTGGCGGGCAACCTGGTCGTCGGCAACGCCGAGGTCATCAGCGCGCTGGCGATGATCCAGCTGGCCTACCCCGGCGCGCCCGTCTTCTATGCCGCCGCGCAGACGGCGATGGACCTGCGCACCGGTGGGTACACCGGCGGCGGCCCGGAGGATTTTCTCTTCGGCGCGGCCTCCAACATCCTGGCCGACTTCTACAACGTCCCCCTCTCTATGGGCTCCTTCGCCACCGGCGCCAAAGAACCGAACTGGCAGGCCGGGATTGATAACAGTTTCTCCACCTTTATGGCCTGCGTCGTGATGTCCGATATGCTCCTGGGTGTGGGCCTCCTCCACGGCAGCCGCATCTGGTCCTACGAGCAGATGCTGATGGACTGCGAAATCTATGATATTGTCTATCACATGATGAAGGGCATCGTGGTGGACGATGAGCATCTGGCACTGGAGGCCATTCGGGCCGTGGGGCCGGGGGGCAACTTCCTGACCCACAAACCCACCAAGCGGCACATGCGGGAACTGTGGGTGCCGAAGTTTATGGACCGTCGTCCCTACGAAGAGTGGGAGGCGAAGCGGGACGGCGCCCGGGATTGGGCGCGGGCGATGGCGCAGAGAATCCTGGAAACCCACCAGCCCGACCCGCTGGACCCGAAACTCTCTGAAGAACTGGCGAAGATCATTGCGAAGGCGTAACACGTAAGTGCGTAAAACGTAAAACGTAAATGGAGCACCATGCAACCCAAACTGGAACTCCTCTCCCCCGAACTCATCGGGCGAATTCTGGATGAGGCCTTTCAGCTGCTGGCGTCCCATGGCGTGCTGGTGCAGGACGCCGGGGCGCGCCGTCTCCTGACCGAGGCAGGCGCCAGTGTGGACGAGACGACCCAGGTGGCGCGCATCCCCGAGGCGGTCGTGCGTCGGGCCCTGGAGACCGTCCCGCGGGAGTTCTACCTCTACAACCGCGCCGGGGAACCCGTCATCCGCTACGGCGGCGACGCCGTCCACTTTGACCCTGGCTCCTCCGGCGTCCACGTTCTGGACCCCGACACCCTGGAGCACCGCCCCTCCCAGAGTGCCGACCTGGCGCGGCTGGTGCAGGTGGCGGAGATGCTCCCTCAGTACGCGGCCCAGTCCACCGCCGTCGTCTGCAACGATGTGCCCAAGACCATCGGTGACCTCTACCGGCTCTACGTTGTCCTCCTCTACTCGGCCAAACCCATTGTCACCGGCGCGTTCTCCGTCCCCACGGCCCACCATATGTTTGACATGCTGGCGATTTTCGCCGGGGGGCGGGAGGAACTGGCCCAGAAGCCGCTGGCGGTCTTTGACGTCTGCCCGTCGCCGCCGCTCATCTGGAGCGAGTTCGGCGCCCGCAACCTGATAGACCTGGCCCGGGCGCGGGTACCTGCCCAGATGGTCTCCATGCCCCTGGCAGGGGCGACGGCGCCCGTCACCATCCTGGGCTCCGTCGTCCAGCACGCCGCGGAGAGCCTCAGCGGGATCGTCATCCACCAGCAGGCCTGCCCGGGCGCGCCCATTGTCTGGGGCGGCGCACCGGCGATTTTTGACATGCGCCACGGAACGACTCCCATGGGCGCGGTGGAGACGGCGATGATAGATATCGCCTACGCGCAGGTGGGCAAGTACCTGGGCCTGCCCACCCACACCTATCTGGGCGCCAGCGACGCCAAGGTGGTGGATGCCCAGGCGGGCCTGGAGAGCGGGGTCACCGCCCTGCTGGGCGCGCTGGGCGGGGTCAATATGATTTCCGGCGCCGGGATGCTGGACTTCCTGGCCTGCCAGAGTGTTGAGAAACTGGTGGTGGATGCCGAGGCCATCGGCATAGCGCTCCGTCTGCTGGAAGGGATTCAGGTCCACACTGCCACCCTGGCGCTGGAGTTTTTTGAGACGATCGGTTTCAAGGGCGACTTCCTCAAGCAGAAACCGACTCGCCAGTTGTTCCCGCGGGAGCAGTACCTGCCCTCGGCGGTGCTGGACCGGAGTTCCATCCGCGCCTGGGAGGAGGGCGGCCGGAAAGACACCTTCGCCCGGGCCCGGGAGCGGGTACGGGAGTTGCTGGCGGCCTATCGGCGTCCGCCGATGGCCCCGGAGCAGGAACGGGAACTGCGGGGGATGATCCTTCGTCTGGCCCGTCAGGCCGGGATGGACGAACTCCCGCCTTTGCCGGAGGAAGGGTAAGGTATTGAACCTTGTTAAAGTGGCAATGGGGTTTTTGGGGCGGCGGCGAAGCCGCCGCCCCAAAAACCCCATTCAGCCATCGGGTGGGTGCTGATACCCCGGGCTGCAGACCGGGGACTATGGACTATGATTTTCAAAGGATGGGCAGTTGTAGCGGTGCTGCTCTTTCTGGTGGCGGTCCTGGTGCCCGCGGCCCCACCGGAGCCCGAAACCGGGGACGCCTGGTACGTCCGCAACGGCTTTGATCAACAGCCCCCGCCGCCAGCAGAGGCCTGGCCGCGCCCTCTGCCCTCCTCATCGCCTGCTACCGTCGCCCCGATGGGCGATCATTTCGTCTACCTGCCCCTGGTGGCAAAGGGGGCACGGCCTGAGTTCCGGGCCCTGTGGGTCACCCGCTTTGACTGGACGCGCGCCGACGGCACCCGAGCACAGCCATCGGCGCTGGAGACCATTGCCGAGCAGGCCGCCGCGGCCCATTTCAACGTCCTGCTCTTTCAGGTGCGCGGGGTGGGGGATGCATACTACACGCCCGGCCACGAGCCCTGGTCCTCCCGCCTGACGGGAACCGTCTCCCGGACCCTGGGCCTGGACCCGGGCTTTGACCCCCTGGCGACGTTGATCCAGGCTGCTCACGCCCGCGGCCTGCAGGTCCATGCCTACCTGAACGTCTACCCGACGTGGACCTGCGGGATCGGCGCACCTCCCGATCCCGTCACTCCGACCCATCCTTTCTGGACCTTTTCCCGACAAAATGGCATCTCCTGGAGCGCCTGGCGGGTATATGACTCCAGGGGTCAACCGATGAACATGATGACCTGCAGTTCCTACCTCTGGGCGACCCCGGCGTGGGAGGGGATGCGAACTCACTTCTTTAAAGTTGTCACCGACCTGGTGACCCGCTACGACCTGGACGGAGTGCACCTGGACCTGGTCCGCTATCCGGGCCGGGACTATTCCTACGACCCGTTCACCCCTTCCTTTCCCGACTACGAAACCCGCGCCGCCTGGCAGCGGGATCAGGTCAATCTGCTGGTGCAGGGGACGTATCGGATTGTGAAGATGCACAAGCCCAACGCCTGGGTGACGGCCGCGGTGTGGGGTGTGTACCAGAACCGGTGGGGATGGCCCTCCTTCAGCCAGGGCTACAGCGATTACTACCAGGACTCCAAGCGCTGGCTGCGTGAGGGCTGGGTGGACGGGATTATGCCGATGATTTATCCGGCAAATCCCTCATCCAATTGTCCCGATACCACGGTCTGGACCCTGGAGCGGTTCCGCACTCTGGTGGCGGACTTTGTGGCGGACGCCGGGGGGCGGTACGTGTTCCCCGGCATCCACGGCGGCTATGCCTGTTTTGACGACACCCTTGGGCGCATCCAGGCGAGCCGGGAGTTGGGGGCGTGGGGGCAGGCGATCTTCGCCCACGGCCCGGTGAACAGCAAAGGCTACTGGGACGAACTGGCGCTTCAGGCCTATCTCTCTCCGGCGCCCCTACCGCCGTTACCGTGAGAGGCGAGTGGGCGAGTGGGCAAGTGTGCACAAGTGGTCATTACGCATTACGTATTACGTGTTACGTGTTGAGGAGGCCAAATGCCTATGCAACCCGAAATAGAGGCACCCCGCACCCCACCGCCCCCGTGGCAGGATGTGCCGTGGGAGCAGTGGGAGGACTGGCGCTGGCAACTTGCCAACCGCATCACCACCGTGGAGGAATTGGCCCGCGTCATCCCCCTCACCGACGAGGAGAAAGCGATGATTGAGGAGTCGCTGGGCACCCTGCGGATGGCAATCACGCCGTACTACGCCAGTTTGATGGACCCTGACGACCCGAACTGCCCCATCCGCAAGCGGGCGGCGCCCACTCTCTACGAGAAGATGATCCGTCCGGAGGATATGCGCGACCCCCTCCATGAGGATACCGATTCCCCTGCTCCGGGCCTCACCCACCGCTACCCGGACCGGGTCCTCCTGCTGGTTACCGACCAGTGCGCGATGTACTGCCGTCACTGCACCCGGCGCCGCTATGCAGGGGAGACCGATCGTCCCCGTTCCCAGGCGGAGATAGACGCGGCCGTTGCCTACATTCGGGAGACGCGGGGGGTTCGTGATGTCCTCCTCAGCGGCGGCGACCCGTTCACCCTGTCCACCGACCGTCTGGAATACATCGTGGCGAAACTCCGCGAGATTCCCCATGTGGAGATTATCCGCTACGGGACGGCGGCGCCGGTCGCTTTCCCCCAGCGGATCACCGATGAACTGGTGAACACCCTCAAAAAATACCAGCCGGTCTGGATCAACACCCACTTCAACCATCCCAAGGAGTTGACGCCTCGGGCGCGCCGGGCACTGGCGAAACTGGCCGATGCGGGATTCGTCTTGGGCAACCAGACCGTCCTCCTGCGCGGGGTCAATGACTGCCCGTGGATCATCAAGGAACTCTGTCAGCGGCTGGTGGAGAACCGGGTGCGTCCGTATCGCCTGTACCAGTGCGACCTTTCCTTGGGGATCGGCCATTTCCGGACAACCATCGCTCGCGGGATTGAAATTATGGAGCACCTCTAC
>CAKZOY010000545.1 GCA_937138275.1 uncultured Chloroflexota bacterium | reverse complement strand
TACGTTTTACGCATTACGTCATCACATCCCGGTGGGAACATCCAGAAACACCGTCTCCAGGCCGAATTTCTCCTCCAGATGGCGGGCCAGGGCCTTCAACCCCACCGACTCGGTGGCATAGTGCCCGGCGAAGAGGACGTTCAGCCTTTCCTCCGCAGCCTGATGGAAGTGGGAGTGGCTGGTCTCGCCGGTGATGAAGGTATCCAGGCCCGCCTCAGCGACCTGACCGATCATCATCGCCGCGCCGCCGGAGATGACGCCGACGCGACGGGCCTCGGCCGGGCCGTGGGCCAGGACGCGGATCGGTGGCATGTTCAGCGCCTGGATCAGCCGCCCGATGAGGATGGGGATGGGCAGCGGCGGCTCCAGCGTACCGGCGATGCCGATGTCTATCCCGTGGTAGCGGCTGAAGGGATAGGTGTTCTGGAGGCCCAGCAGGCGGGCCAGTTCGGCGTTGTTGCCCACTTCGGGGTGGGCGTCCAGCGGCAGATGGGCGGCGTAGAGGCCGCAGCCGCCCAGGATGAGCGTCCGGACCCGCCGGAAGAGCGGCCCGACCAGGCGCGCGGGTTTCTCCCAGAAAAGGCCGTGATGGACAATCAGCAACTGGGCCTTCTCGGCGACGGCCCGCTCAAAGGCGACCTGGCAGGCATCCACCGCGAGGGCCACTTTTCTGACCTCCCCAGGCCCTTCTACCTGCAGGCCGTTTTGGGAAGTATCTTCTATTTCCCGGACGCGCAGGTAGTCGTCCAGGTAGGCGATTAATTCGGTTTGTTTCATCAGGCATCTCCGTAATCTTGAGAATCGCGGAATGCAGAGGGATTGTGTCGGCGGGTGGATTCCGCAGGCTGCTTTACCGTCGGCTCACGATGGCGGGGCATCGGGTCAGGGATGGGCGGCAGCAGCGCCTGGATAATTATAGTCGCCGCCGGGCGGTTTGACAAGGCCGTTGAAGTCATCCCTGGGGGCCTCTGGCCGATGGTCGGTCTTCGCCGACCCGATAACAACGCGTGCGTCACCCTACAGACCAGCAGCAGCACATCGTCCCCCCAGGGGGACGCCATATAGGGATTCCCCCCCGTGGGCATCCTTTGTAAGTAAGGAAACAACCTGAGGCCGTAACTCCTATAGAGATATAGAGAATACTTACTTGACAAAAAACGTAGATGTGATATAATGGTATTGTCTTATGACACATAGTTTCATTCCTCAAGACAGACTGCGGCGCAATAGGGGATTGCAATGCCAAGCATCTACACCGTACGAGCCATTGAACGGGCGATACAAATTCTGATGACCTTTGATAGCCAGCACCCCGAGCGCGGCGTGACCGAGATCGCCCGCATCACGAAACTCCAGAAGGCAACGGTCCACCGGATACTGATGACGCTGCTGGAGAACGGGTTTGTGGAGCGCTCGCCCGACGGGGAGCGATTCCGCCTGGGGCGACGAGTCATTGAACTGGGGCTGGGGGCTTTGGGGCGTATGAACCTGCGCCAGATCGCCCTGCCTTATATGCGCCAACTGGTAGAGCAGTTCCGGGAGACCTGCGATCTGGGCTTGCTGGATAGGGATCGGGTTCTGTACATTGAGGTAATTCACAGCGGGCGGTCTTTAGCCATCGGCCCGGTAGTGGGTCGGCGTCTGCCCCTCCACTCCACCGCCAGCGGAAAAGTGATACTGGCATTCCAATCCCCGGATGTTGTGGACCGGGTCCTGCAGGACCCCCTTCGCTCGTACACCCCCCGGACCATCACTTCGCCAGCGGATTTGTGCGCGGAACTGGAGTGCATTCGTCAAAACGGATATGCCGTTGATAACGAAGAGATGGAAATCGGTTTTCGCGCGGTCGCAGCCCCTGTTCTTGCCGTTGATGGGTATGCAGAAGCCGCGATTGGTGTTGTTGGTCCCGCATCCCGCTTAACCATGGAAGTTATTCCAGAGATCGCCGGTGCTCTTAAGGAAGTCGCCCACACCATTTCCGGGCGCACATTGAGCGGAACCGACATGTAAGAAATTGCCCCCTCCGCGCAAAGAACATCGGCGATAGACTGCTCAATGAATCCGTTTATACCACCCGCCATCGCCTGTGCACTACTGGCTGCACCCTCAAAGCCCGAAAACGGGCCGGAAACAGAACTTTCCGAGTAACTATTCAGCCTGTTTGGCTGATAATCGTCGCTGTTTCATCCGAGGGCGGACGATTCGTCCGCTCTCGGCGGGGAGGGGGAGAAAATAGGGGTTTGCGGGGCGGCGGCTTTGCCGCCGCCCCGCAAACCCCGGCCGGGGGTGAGGGCTTCTTCCTGGTGAATAGTTGCCTTTCCGATAACCGTCCGGGCGAATGGTCCGTTGTGACGCCCCAATTCCTCGTCCGGAGGACAACTGCCCCTTTCGCACTCCCCGTTTCCCTGAAGTTTGGTCTTCTGGGCCCAAACTGCCCGAAGGCGGGGAGAAAGGGTAGTGGTTAGCAGGCGACGGTGAACTGGGCAGCGGTCGGCCTGCTCGCAAGTCATCCGCTGTATCTTCTTCTATGCCCGTGGCCTGAGGCGACCGGCATCCAGCCGGAGGCATTCCAGAGAAGGGAGGATGATTACCGTGGGAGAAAGCACCTGGCAGAATTACAAAGAGACCAAGCACTCCAAACCGTTGCCTCTGAAGGGCATTCGGGTGCTGGAAGTATGCACCCTTCTGCTGGGCCCCTCCGGGCCGGGGTTCCTGTCCAGGCTGGGCGCAGAGGTCATCAAATGCGAAATGCCCCCGCTGGGAGATACGCTGCGCAGCCTGGTCCCTTTTGGCTACTGGTTCAGGGAAGACCAGCCCACCTCTCTCATCCGGCCCAACCCCAACAAGTACTGGCTGGGCCTGGATTTGCATAAGCCGGAGGGCCAGAAACTGTTCCTGGAACTGGCTGCCCAAGCCGATATCATTGAAGAAAATCTCCGGCCAGGGGTCATGGAACGGTGGAACATCGGCTACCGGCAAATCCGGGAAATTAACCCCCGTATCATCTACATCTCCAAAACAGGTTTCGGCCAGTGGGGCCAGTATGCCCGGGAGAACCGCCCCAGCAACGACGGCGCGGCTCAGGCTATGTCTGGATACGCATGGATGTCCCGCTTCCCCGGACAGCCGCCGCTGAAAAACCGCTTATATATCTGCGATAGTTACGGCGCGTTGCTGGGCGAAGTGGCCGTTCTGGCCGCTCTTCATTACCGGGACAGGACCGGGAAGGGACAATACATTGAACTATCCCAGAGTGAGACCATTATGCGGACCATGTCCTGGGTCTGGCCCTACCAGCAGATCACCGGCAAGACGGCTATGCCAGCGGGGAACCGGGACGTATCCATATGTCCCGCCGACACCTTCCGCTGTGCGGATGATACGTTCGTGGCAATCGCCGCCCCGGATACAGAGGAGTTCCGGGGTCTGTGTACCGCGATGGGCAGACCGGAACTGGCCGATGATCCCCGATTCAAAGACCACCTGACCCGCCTCCAGGAGGAAAACGCCACCGAAATCCTCGGAATTATTGCGGAATGGGCCAGAACCAGGACCGCGGAAGAGATTGAAGGTCTGGCCGACAAGTACGGTTTTGTCGCCTCGCGCGTCTACACGATCAAGGATGTGCTGGAGAATGAGCACTCCCGGGAGCGCGGCTTCGTCAAGGAATTGGATGATCCTCTCATCGGCGAGTTCCTGGATTACGAATTCCCCGTGATGATGACCAGGACACCGCCGCGGGTGCTCTGGACGGTCCGGCCCGTGGGCTTTGATAACGAATACGTCCTGACACACATCCTGGGCAAGACGGAAAGTGAAATTCGGCAATTGTACGAACGCGGGGCCGTGGGCAAATGGGCAGAGATTCGCGGGCGCCGACCACCTCCGGACTGGGATGGCAAGGCCGGCCTGATTATGGTTAGACCCGAATAGATATCACTTGAGGAGGGGAATATGACGGAGATGGAGCAACCGTGGGAGGAGTGGATCAGGGAGCGAGACGACCCAAGAATCGCGCGGACCAGGCCCGAGGCCCTGGACGATATCACCGTGCTGGACCTGAGTTACAAGAGTTTTGCGGGATGCTACTGCTCTTCGCTGCTGGCCGAATTCGGCGCCGAGGTCCTGAGAATAGAACCCCCGGAGGGCGACTTCATCCGAAAATGCACCCCCTACGGTATCCTGTACAAAGGCGAGGGGCTCAACTATCTATCCGAGGGGAGAAACAAGTTCCACATCACCCTGAACCTGAAGAAACCCGAAGCCAGGGAAATCCTCAAGGGCCTTGCGGCGCAGGCGGATGTACTGATTGAAACCTACCCGCCGGGGGTGATGGATGAGTGGGGCGTCGGTTACGAGGTGCTGAAAGAGATCAATCCCCGCCTGATCTTTGCCTCCATCACGGCATACGGACAGTTCGGGCCGATGAGCCACAGATGGGGGGCGGACTACGACAACGTCATCCAGGCCCGGTCGGGAAATCAGTACGACAACGGAGAGATGCTGCCGGAGGGCAAGACCTACGACGAGTGCCCGTGGGCCGTTCCCACTAAGGCCGGTCCCTGGATCGGCTGGGCCCAGGCGGGGACATTTATGGCGGTCGGCATCCTGGCAGCCCTGCACTGGCGCGAGTTGACCGGAGAGGGACAGGCGCTGGACCTTGCCTCAGCGGAGTCGTATGCCTCTCTGGAGGACTGGGCGGCGATCTGGTATCAGGGGGCGGGAATCGTCAGCGAACGCTTCGGCAGCCTGAACATCGGCGGCTGGCTGTATTGCTTCGCGCCGACCAGAGACGGCGCCGTCTTCCTGGGCGGCTTGCGGCTGGAAATGTGGCAGGCATTCGCCGATATGCTGGGGAAATGGGACGAGTGGGGTGCGGCGAACTGGACCGACCTGGCGGATTTCTCGGCAAAAGAGGAGCAATTGAAATGGGCGGAACGGGTCTTCGCGGAAACGCGCAAGTACACCAACGAGGAACTGGTGCGGATGTCCGTGGAATACGCCAAAAAGGGCCGCCTGGCCCCCATCACGCCGGTCGTGGCGCCCGTCTGTTCTCCCTGGGAGGCCATGCACGACCCCAACTGGATAGATCGGGGAATTTTCACCCCCGTTGAAGACCCCGTATACGGCGAGATCATCGTCGCCCAGGCCCAGTACAAACTGACGGAAACACCCCCCAGGGTCAAGTGGGTGTGCCGCCCCGTGGGCTACGACAACGAGTACATTTACCTCAAGTATATGGGTTTCGGCCCCCGCAAACTGAAGAAACTGAAGGAAGCGGGGATCATTTAGGCGACAAGAGTTACCCGACAGAAGAAACCCCCACCCCACAAGGAGCGAAAATGTTCAGGAGCGCATTTATTCCTTACAAAGGATACTGGTGCTCGCCTTTTTGCCGCTGGCAGGGATCACTGCAAAATCAGAATGCCACGGAACTGGCCGCGGCGGCAACGAAACGGTTCTTTGAACTGCGCGGGATCATGCCGGATATCTTTGACGGCCTGATTTACGGCGCAACGGTCCCCCAGCCACAATGGTTTTTTGACGTCCCCTATCTCGCCACGCGGATGGGCAATCCCCAACTCAGCGGTCCCCGAATCTCCCAGGCGTGTGCGACCTCCACAGTGTGCCTCTACCACGCCGCATCTCTCGTTGAGGCAGGATGCAACGCCAATGTGCTGGTCGTCACCGCCGACCGAACATCCAACGGCCCCAATATCCTCTGGCCGAACCCCGCGGGCCTCGGCGGAAAGCCGCATTTTGAGAGTTGGATGACGGACGGGTTCAACCTGGACCCCGTTGCGGATACCGGCCCGCTGGGTACTGCCAACAACATCGCCAGGAAATACGGCATCACCCGGGAAGAGTCCGACGCCCTGGTCCTCAATCGCTATCTCAAATACCTGGACGCACTGGCAGAGGACCGTAAGTTCCAGAAGAGCTACATGCTCCCCCTGGAAGTCCGGATTTCCCGAAAGGAAACCGTCGTCGTGGCGGAGGATGAGGGGATTATCCCCTGCACCCCAGAGGGACTGGCGGCACTGAAGCCCGTCTCTCCGGATTCCATATTGACTTTCGCTGCCCAGACCCATCCGGCCGACGGCAATGCCGGTATGATCGTCACCACAAAAGAGAGAGCGGATGAACTCTCCGCCGACCGGTCCATCACCGTCCAGATCGTCTCTTACGGGTTCGCGCGGTCTGAAAAGGGGTATATGCCGGAGGCGCCGATCCCGGCAGCGATGCGGGCTCTGAAAGAGGCGGGCATCGCGGTGTCCGACCTTACGGCGGTCAAGACTCATAACCCGTTTTCCGTCAATGATATCGTTATGGGGAAAGGGTTGGGGATTGACGACAAAATATTCAACAACTACGGGTGTTCCCTGATTTGGGGACACCCGCAGGGGCCCACCACGATGAGACTGGCAATTGAACTGATTGAAGAACTGGTTCTGAGGGGCGGCGGTTACGGACTGGTAGCGGGTTGCGCGGCGGGCGATTCCGGGGCCGCCCTGGTGTTCACAGTGGGGTGATCGGGCATCGCCCTTGCGACCGGGCTATTCAGGGGAGAGGGGATTTTCAGTCGCTGCCTCGCCAACGCCTGTAGACCCTATCCCTTCCTCCCCTATACTCACCAGAATTCCTACGGAGGAAGCACGATGGAGATCAAAAAAGTCGGAGTCGTCGGTTGCGGGTTGATGGGGTCGGGCATCGCGCAGACGGTTGCAGAAGGCGGTTTTGACGTCATTGTGCGCGAGCCGACCCCGGAACTGCTGGAAAAAGGCCTGGAACGGATTCGCGATTTCATGGCCAAAGGTGTGGAAAGGGGCAAAATGACGCCTCAGCGCCGTGATGAGGTATGGGCGCGCATCCGGGGGACGACAGATTTGTCCGATATGGCAGACTGCGACCTGGTGATTGAAGCCATCACCGAAGACTTTGAGGCCAAGAAAACCCTGTTTGCCGAACTGGATCAAATCTGCAAGCCCAGCGCGATTTTCGCCACCAACACCTCGTCGTTTCGCGTCGCCGACTTCGCGGCGTTGACGAAGCGCCCGCACCTGTTCGCCGGACTGCACTATTTCTTCCCACCGGTCATTAACAAACTGCTGGAGGTTGTCCGCGCCAGAGACACCGCGCCCGAAGTCATTGAGACGCTGTTGAACTTCGGCCGCCTGACGGGCAAACTGCCGATCCTTGTGCTGGACTCGCCGGGGTTCGCCGTCAATCGCTTCTTCATCGCCTGGTACAACGAATCCATCCGCATGCTGGACGAAGGGGTGGCGAACATCCCGACGATTGACGCGGCAGCCTGCGAGACGTTTGGGGTCACGATGGGGCCGTTCAAACTGATCAACGTCTCGGGAGTGCCCCTGGCGTACCATGCCGCGGTTTCGCTCACCCAGTCCATCGGCGAGTTCTACACACCGGCAAAGGCGCTGCGCGAACTCTACGAATCGGGCCAGTTGTGGGACCTGTCGGGCGAGGTGGACCCGGCCCGCAAGCAGGCCGTCGCGGAGCGGCTGATCGCTGTGGTGTGCAGCGTCGCGGCGCGGGTCGTGGAAGAAGGCGTGGCGACGATAGAGGACGTGGACCGCGGCGCGACGGTCGGCCTGCGCTGGAATAAGGGCCCCTTCGCCATGATGAACGACCTCGGGCTGGAACGCGTGCTGGAGTTGATGAAACCCCTGGAAGAAAAATACCCGGGTTTCATTCCCGACCTGCTCAAAAAGCAGGCAGCCAGCGGTCAGCCATGGCCCCTGCGCCAGGTGCGCCTGTCCATAGACGGCGCGATCGCGACTATTATGATGAGCCGCCCCGAAGCGTTGAACGCGCTCAACCGGAAAGTGCTGCAGGAATTGAAGGACGCGCTTGCACAGGTGCGCGCCAACGGCGCGGTGCGCGTCGTCATCATTACCGGTGAAGGCAATGCGTTCATCGCCGGTGCGGACATCAAGGAAATGCAAGCGCTGGCCGATGACCCTGCCGCGATCCGCGAGTTCACCGAGTTCGGGCAAGGGGTTCTGCGCGATATTGAGACGTTGCCCCAGCCCGTCATCGCCGCGATCAACGGGTTCGCCCTGGGCGGCGGGCTGGAACTGGCGCTGGCATGCGACATCCGCATCGCCTCGTCCGACGCGCGTCTGGGGCTCCCCGAAGTCGGTCTGGGGATTATGCCCGGGCTGGGCGGCACGCAGCGCACGCCGCGGCTGGCAGGACGCGGGGTCGCGTCCGAACTCATCTTCACCGGCGACCTGATCAGCGCGGAAGAGGCGGCGCGGATGGGGCTGGTGAACCGCGTCGTGGCGCCGACGCAACTGATGCAGACGGCGCGTCAGATGGCGGAGCGCATCGCGTCCCGGGCGCCGATCGCCGTCGCCAGGGCCAAGGCGGCGATTCTGGCAGCGGAGCGACTGCCGCTGGAGGAGGGGCTGGCGCTGGAGGTAGACCTTGCCAGCGAAGTGCACGCGACAGCGGACCGCGCGGAAGGGATGCGGGCGTTCGTGGAAAAACGGGCACCGGTTTTCACCGGGCAGTAAATGCGGGGAAGAACTACCGGCAAGGAAGCGGGCCGCTTGATGGCAGGTTTTGGCGCTGGCGGCCTTCGGCCGCCAGCGCCAAAACCCTTGTAGGGCGAGGCTTGTCCTTGCCCTTTTCTCAGCACGCGTTGATTCCGAACACTTACTCCCAGAATCCACCGCGAGGACCAACTTCCTATGGCTGCATCTCTGTGTGAGATTTTTGAAGCGCGCTCGGTCGCCGTCGTCGGTGCATCTAAAGACCCTCTTAAAGCAGGGCACCAGGTCGTGCGGACGCTGCTTTCCGTCGGATACCTGGGCAAGATTTACCCGGTCAACCCCAACGAGGAGGAAATTCTCGGCCTCCCGTGTTACCGCTCTATCAGCGAGATTGAGGGACCGCTGGATCTCATTGTGGTCAGTTTGCCGGGCCGAGCAGCGATCACTGTGATGGAGGAAGCCGCGCTGCGCGGCGACATCAAAGGCGCTGTGGTCCTCTCCGGCGGGTTCGCCGAAACGGCGATCCCGGAAAACGCGGAGGCGCAACGGCAACTGGCCGAGATCGCCCGGCGCGCCGGTATCCGGGTGTTCGGACCGAATTGCATCGGGATTATGAACCCGGAGACGAAACTCGTCACCGGCTTCCATCCAGGGGTCAGCCTCATCCCCGGCAACATCGGTTACATCACCCAGAGCGGCGCGCTGGGCGGCTCACTGGTAACGCTGGCCCTCAGCCAGCCCAGGCCGCTGGGCTTCGCGCGGTTCGCCCACGTCGGCAATATGTGCGACGTGTCCAATGTGGAATTGATAGAGGACTACGGCAACGATCCCAGAATTGGAGTTATTCTGGTTTATCTGGAAGGAGTCCGGGACGGTCGGGGGTTCATGCGCGTCGTCAGTCAGGTCACCCGGAAGAAACCGGTGCTCGTGCTCAAGGTGGGCCGCACCGAGATCGGCGCCCGGGCGACGCTCTCGCACACCGGCACCCTTGCCGGTACCGATGCCGTGTACAGCGGCGCGTTCAAACAGTGCGGCGCCGTGCGCGCCAGCACGATGCGCGATCTGATCGCCGGCGCGAAAGCGATCTCCATGCTGCCCAGGCCGCGCGGCCGTCGGGTCTGCATCCTCACCGAAGCGGGCGGCATGGGGGTTATCAGCACAGACGAGGTGGAGGCTGGCGGCGTGCTGAAACTGGCGCCGATGACCCCGGAGACCTGTCAGAAACTGACCACCTCGCTGCCACCGATGGCGATGGTCTGTAAGCCGAACGGGTATGTGGACATGTCCGCCGCCGCGATGCCCCGGGAAATCGGTGAGGCGTTGCGCCTCGTCCTTTCCGACCCCAATGTGGATATGGTGGTGCTGAACAGCATCCCCCCCACGTTCAAGCCCGCAATGGACGTCGCTCAAGCCATAGTGCCGGTCATTAAGGAATTTGACAAACCGGTCGCAACGTGTTTCACCGTCAATGCGGCGATGGACGAGACGCGCCGGTATCTGGAAGAGAACGGCATTCCCACGTTTGACACGCCCGATGAGGCCGTGCGCGCCCTGGCGATGTTGACCGAAGCGACGTTCCGCGCAGGGCAACCGTTTGTTGATGTGCCGACTGCCAATCATCCCATTCTGGACCGCGCCGTTGCAGAAGGGCGGCACCTCCTGGAGCCCGAGGCGCTGGAGTTTCTCCGCGACCACGGTATCGCGGCGATGCCGCACGTTCTGGCGCGCACCCGGGAAGAGGCACAGCGCGCCGCGCGGGAAATGAACGGCCCCGTCGCGCTCAAAGTGGTTTCGCCCCAGGTCATCCACAAGAGCGATGTTGGTGGGGTCAAACTCCACCTCCAGGGCGACGAAGCGGTAGGGCAGGGATATGACCGTCTCATAGAGGATGTGCGGCGGGCGGTGGTCGGGGCGGATATCCACGGCGTGCTGGTCGTACCGATGGCGCCGCCGGGCACCGAAGTGATTATCGGGATGGTGCGCGATGCCCAGTTTGGCCCCACAATCATGTTCGGCCTGGGCGGCGTATTTGTGGAACTGTTCAAAGACGTGAGTTTTCGCGTCGCGCCGTTTGATGAAGAGGTCGCGCGGGATATGATCCGGGAGACCCGGGCCTATCGCCTGTTGCAGGGTCTGCGCGGCGAGAAAGCGAAAGACATCGCGAGTCTGGTGCAATTGCTGGTCCAGGTATCCCGGTTCGCCGCCCAGTATCCGCAGATCAGGGAAATTGACCTGAATCCGGTTCGCGTCCACGAGGACGGGTACAGCATTCTGGATGCGCGGATTTTGCTGGAATAGCCGTGCGGGGCGGCTTCGCCGCCCCGCACGGCTATTCCCGGGGGAGGGGGTATCTGTGGGGTTTCGGGGCGGGCGGCCTTCGGCCGCCCGCCCCGAAACCCCTTCCGCATTTTGCTCACTTGCCTACTGACCCTCTTGCTCCCCCACCGCGGCGGGGGAGCAAGAGGGCCAGGGGGACGAGGGGGCGCTAAAGGCCCAACCTCCCGCGTAACTGTTCAGCCTGTTGGGTTGAGGGGGAAACCTCACCCTCTCCCCCAACCCCTCTCCCTCTCCCATTGAGGCTGCGGAAAAAGTCGGATTTTCATCCAGCAGCAAGTCGCCCCGGAGGAGAGCGGTGATGCCCCTCGCCGGGGCTTTTCGGAGATACCGGTGTCTGTAACAACAAAAAAGCCCACCTTCCGGCCTTGACGGTTGGCAGGCCTTGTGGCAGAATCTTTTCTGCCAGGCGGTCCGCCTCGCCGCCTCGGCCAATGCCTCGGGCTGCTGGGAAGCCGCGAGGCGTTTTTGTTTTCTGATAGAGATTATACTCCTTTCTCGTCGCAGTGCAAGTGCATAGACCGCAA
>CAKZOY010000544.1 GCA_937138275.1 uncultured Chloroflexota bacterium | reverse complement strand
GCTGGAAGGGCAAAAGCCAGACGGGCTATCGCCTTGGCGGCGCAAAATGGGCGGTTTTTAGCCCCCTCACCCCCCTTGCCCCCCTCTCCCCCTTGCCCTGACGGGCGGGGGAGCAAGAGGGCAAGTGAGCAAGTGGGCAAGAGTGGAGGGGGTTTTGCGGGGCGGCGGCGAAGCCGCCGCCCCGCAAAACCCCCATTTTTCTCCCCCCTCCCCGTGGGGCTGTAGGGGCAGACGTTCTGTCTGCCCTCAACGGGGAGGGGGGAAAGGGGGGTGGGGCATCACCGCTCTCCCTAAGAGCAACCTGCTGCGACATAAAAAAACCCGACTTTTTCAGCAGCCTCAATAGGAGAGGGGTGTCGCCGAAGGCGACGGGGTGAGGGTGAGGTCTCTCCCGCAGCACAGGAGAGGGGCCGGGGGTGGGTTCCCTCCTGGCTGAATAGTACCTTCTCTTTACCCTTTGGTCGTTGGAGGTGAAAAACCTACCCATGCAAGCCCCTACATCGGGGACTGTTGGTAGTGCGCCACGGAGCGTAGCGGAGTGGCGCTTCAGCCTGCATAGCAGGGTTTCGCTTTAAGCCGGAGGGTTTCAGCCTCCGGCTAACGGCCTCAAAGGAGGTACGCTGGTGAAGGTCGTCACTGTGGAACAGATGCGCGCCATAGAGAAGGCATCCGATGCCGCCGGTCATACCTATGCGGCGATGATGGAACGGGCCGGGCGGGCCGTCGCCCAGGTGCTGATGGCCCGGCAGGACGTCCGCAAGAAGCGCATCCTGGTCCTGGTCGGCCCGGGGAACAACGGCGGGGATGGGCTGGTCGCCGCGCGCTATCTGGCCCAGGCCGGGGCCGAAGTGGCCTGCTATCTCACCCGCGCGCGCGACCCCCAGAGCGATGAGAACTCCCGCCGCCTGCAGGAACTGTCCGTCTTCTGCCTCCCGGCGGACGGCGACCCCGATACCCGCCGACTCCAGCAAATGGCCGCCCGAGCAGACATCATCATAGACGCGCTGCTGGGCACCGGCGCCACGCCACCTCTGAAGGGCGTCATTGCCGAGGTACTCCAGGCCGTTGGTCAGGTGATCCGGCAACGGGCGACGCCCCCTCCACCAGAATGGGCGCGGATCGGTGGGGTGCCGGAATCGCCCGCTCCCCGCCGGCCCTGGATTGTTGCGGTGGACGGCCCCAGCGGTATGGACTTTGACACCGGCGCGCTGGACGAGGCCGCGCTCCCCGCCAACCTGACCGTCACCTTTGCCTACCCCAAACGCGGCCATTTCCGCTTCCCCGGCGCGGCGGCGGTCGGGGAACTGGTGGTCGCCAATATCGGCACCGATCCTGCCCTTGCCGCCGATGTGGACCTGGAAGTGGTCACGCCGGAAATGGTGCGGGAATGGCTGCCGCCCCGCCCGCCCGACGCCCACAAAGGGACCTTCGGACGGGCGCTGATTGTCGCCGGGTCGGCCAACTACACGGGCGCGGCCCGCCTCGCCGGTGCAGCGGCGGTCCGCGCCGGGGCCGGCCTGGTGACGGTGGCCCTGCCCGCCTCCATCCACAGCGCCGTCGCGGCCGGCCTCTCTGAGGCGACTTACCTCCTCCTCCCCCACGAGTTGGGCGTGCTGGCGGAACCCGCCGTAGAGGTGCTGGCTGAGCATGGGAAGCAGTACGACGCGATGCTCCTGGGACCGGGCCTGAGTCAGGAAAAAGAGACGGCGGAGTTTCTGGACATCCTGCTCCGGGGATTGGAGCGTCGTCCGGTGGGGTTCCTGCGCGCGGAGAGCATCATCCAGCCCATCCCGCTCCCCCCACTGGTAGTGGACGCCGATGGGCTGAACCTGCTGGCGAAGATGGACGGGTGGCCCTCCCGCCTGCCGCCGAACACCATCCTGACCCCGCATCCGGGGGAGATGGCCCGGCTGGCGAGATGCTCTGTTGCCGACGTGCAGGCGGACCGGGTGGAATTCGCCCGACAAAAGGCGCGGGAATGGGGCCACATTGTGGTGCTGAAAGGGGCCTTTACCGTGGTCGCGGCACCCGATGGACGGGTCGTCCTGGAACCGTTTGCCAATCCAGCACTGGCAACCGGGGGCACGGGGGATGTGCTGGCGGGGATTATCGTCGCGCTACGGGCCCAGGGGATGGGCCCATTTGAAGCGGCAGCGGCAGGTGCCTACCTCCACGGCCTGTCCGGCGAACTGGCCCGGCAACGCCTGGGCTCTGCCGGAGTGGCTGCAGGCGACCTGCCGCCGTTGATTCCGGAAGCGCTGAAGCGGATTCGCGATTTGTAAGACTACTCTATCCCCAGAACCCGATTGACACTCTCAATTAACTCCTGCGGGCCGAACGGCTTGGTGATGTAATCATCCACCTTGGCGATGTGCAGGCCCAGCACTTTATCTATGCTCTGCGCCTTGGCGGTGACGATAATCACCGGGATGTTGCGCAGTTCCTCATCGGCCTTCATGTGCTGGTAGATTTCCCAGCCGTCCATATCCGGCATCATCAGGTCCAGCAGGACCAGGTCTGGCTTGACCTGTCGCACCGTCTCCAGGCCTTCCCGCCCCCCGACTGCGCCGATCAGTTCAAACCCTCTGCGGCCGAGAATAAGCCGGACCAGGTCTATCATCTCCGGCTCGTCCTCAATGCACACAATCTTCTTCCGTGCCTCGGCCATATGAAGCCTCCCTTCTATCAGACTGCATATAGTTTACCACGATTGGCAATAAAGTCAACAATAGCATAACAGAGTCCGCTCCTTTTTACAAGCGCTTTAACCGAACTGCAACACCTCCGTAACCCTGCCACTACCGTCGCTTTTGCGCGAGCACTTCCTGGTAGACTTTCACCAGTTGCCGCCCCGCGCGCTCCCAGGAGAAGTGGCGCAGGGCCCGTTGACGGAGCCCTTCCCCCAATGCCCGGCGCAGTTCCGGTTGCTCCACCAGGGGCTGAATGGCGTTCGCCAGAGCCACAGGATCGCCGGGGGGACTGGCATAGACGCCCAGGGAGCCCAGGTACTCCCGACTGACCGGGGTATCAAAGGCGACCGTGGGCAGGGCCATAGCCATGTAGTTCAGGATTTTGCCGCTCCCCTCTGTGGCGGAGAGTTTGGGCGCCACAGCGATATCCCCCAGGGCCAGATGGGCCGGGCTTTCGTCGTAGGGGACTTTGCCCGTAAAGACCACCCGGTCGCCGAGGCCCAGTTCCCGCGCCTGTCGGCGGTAGTAGTCCTCTGCCGGAAAGCCGCCGACGAGGAAGTAAACCTCCTGCCCCCGTTCCTTCAGCAACCGGGCGGCCTGGAGCAACTGCGGAATCCCCTGCCATTCGGCCAGAAGCCCCAGATAGACGACCACCGGCCGGTCCGGGGGCAATCTCAGCGCCGCCCGCCGCGCGGCGATCTCTTCCGGAGAAAGGATGCCCGGACGGAAAAAGTCGGCGTTCACACAATCGGGGAGAGGACGGATGCGGACGGAGTTCCCCAGATGGCCCAGTTGGACTGCGCCCTGCTGGGTGCTGGTGACAATCGCGTCGGCCATTTCGTTGATCCGCTCCTCCAGCAGTCGCACCCAGCGATACCATGGGCTGTGGGGGTTGAGGAACCGGTGGTCCACCATCTCCGCGGTCAAACTTCCCTGACGGTCAAAGACGACGGGAAGGCCCCAGAACTGTCCCAGGACTTTGCCGATCAGGGCGCCCTCGTAGAGATGCCCGTGGATGAGGTCAAAGCGACGGCGCAGGAGAAGGGTGAGGACCCGCCATCCCAGAAAGACGTCAAACGCCAGTTTGTGCAGGCTGGAGCCGACCTCGTAGTCCGCTCGCCAGGGGGTGGGGCGGCAGCGAACAATCTCCAGCCCAGGGACATCCCGTCCCAGATAGTAGGTAACAATAGTCACCCGGTGGCCTAACCGTTGCAGGATTCGCGCCTCTTCCAGGATGCGTACATGGCACCCGTAGTCCAGAAAGAAGGAAGTGGGCGCGATCATCAGGATGCGCAGCGGGTGCTCCATAAGCGGATTGCGGATTGCAGATTGCAGATTGCA
>CAKZOY010000543.1 GCA_937138275.1 uncultured Chloroflexota bacterium | reverse complement strand
TGAGGGGGGCTGAAAAAGCCCGTTTCACACCGCCAAGGCGACAGCACGGCTGATTTTCGCTATTCCAGTGGCTTTTTCAGACAGCATAGCCACCAAGGCTTTTGTTTATAACTTAAAATTTGCCATTGTCAATATAGTTACCATTTTTCTTTTCGCTTTTTGCCGTCAGGTTGAAACCTGCGACTTCGGGATGTCCACAAGGGGCATCCAAAGGATACCCCAAGGGGTATCCCTACGGGGGGACACAGGAAAACGGTCGGCGAAGGCCGACCGTCGGCCGAAAGCCCTCCAGGGGCGACTTTCCGTCGCTGGAATCTTAAATTGACGCATATCCCCGCCTCGGGTAGGGGAATTATCTTGCCGCTGCTCTGTTTCCTTGACAATCTGCCGATTTGTCTTACAATGAAAGTAAGAAACAGAGGGGGTGGATTATGGCCGTCGTCTCCCTTTCAACGAAAGGGCAAATCGTGCTGCCCCGGGAAATTCGTGAGGCTCTGGGGTTGCGGGAGGGAGATAAACTGGAGATTCGGCTGGATGGGGATCGGGTGGTGTTGACCCGCCTTTCGCCCATCCAGAAGCAGGGCTGGCAGCGCTGGCGGGGACGCCTGGCCGGCACCTATTCGCTTCAGGAGCATGTTGCAGAACACCGCGACGAGGTGACCCGTGAGCGTTTGCCTTGATGCCTTCGCCATTCTGACCTGGCTTCAGGACGAGCCCGGCGCCGACCTGGTGGACGAGTTCCTCCAGCGGGCAGCAGGAGAGAAAGATTTCCGGTGTTTCGTCTCTCTTGTAAATCTTGGAGAGGTTTATTATCGCCTTTATCGGGCTCTTGGAAGAGGGGAAGCGGATACTTTCTGGCGAGACGCGTTGCAGAAATCCCCCTTTTCTCCTGTGGAAGTGACGAGGAGACGCGTTCTTGAAGCAGCCCGTATAAAGGCGCGCTACCTCATTGCTCTAGCCGATGCCTTCGCCGTTCAACTGGCTCAGGAGACACAGAGTCCCCTGGTCACCGGGGACCCCGAGATTCGGATGCTGGAGGAGGAAGGGGTAATACCGGTAATCTGGTTGAAGCGCCCGGGTAGAGGGGAACAATTGCCCTGACCTTTTCTCTTTGCCCAAGATGGATGCGACGCCACGGTCCCTCCCAACCGACATTGGAGGCTGGACGAGGCAGTGAAGTGGTACTGGCTGAAGAAACCTCACGGGAGCGCCGGGCGAGAAGCAGGCCCTCGGGAAGGGGCGGCACGAAATCAGAAGATTCTGGGGATATCTCGTGGTGAGGAAACTTGCCTCCTGCTTGCTGTTCGGTGGGCTGCTGGGCCTTTTTGCCCTCCACGTTTATCTTTTCCGCGGTTTTATCGTGGACGATGCTTTTATCACTTTCCGGTATGTCCGGCAAGTCGTGGAGGGAAATGGGTTCGTATACAATCTCGGCGAACGGGTAGAGGGCTATTCCAATTTCCTCTGGCTTGTCCTTCTTGTCCCTTTTGCCCGCCTGGGGCTTGATCTGACTTTATCCGCGAAGGGGTTGGGAGTATTCTTCAGCCTGCTGAGCCTTTTCCTGACCTGGAGGATAGCCCGTCAGGTGGAAGGGCCTGCTTTAGCCCCTCTCTTTCTGGCCCTTTCTGCACCGTTTGCCGCCTGGGCAGTGGTAGGGCTGGAAACACCGCTTTTCACTTTCCTGCTGCTGTATAGCGGGTATCTCTTCCTTCAAGAGGAGATAAAGGGTCGCGGCTGCCTTTCTGGCCTATTTTTCGGTCTACTCTCTCTGACCCGGCCGGAGGGCCTGCTATTTCCTGTGCTCGCCCTCATTTTTCGGATACGGCATCTCCATCGCACGAAAACCGGTCCAGATCGCCGGGACCTGGTACGCATCCTTATCTTCGGAGCGATAGTTATCCCCTATCAGTTTTGGCGCCTCACTTATTACGGACAACTTCTCCCCAATACCATTTATGCCAAATCTCTGGGCTTACATCCCCGGGCTTTCCTGGAAGGCGTTTTTTATCTGTATCAGAGTGTCACATCGGTCGGAGGGTTCTTCTTCCTGGGACTTCCCGTTTTTCTGGCCCTGTTTGTATCTCCTTCGCTCAGCACAATATACTGGTCCATAAGTCTGGGCACCTACGCAGCATTTATCGTACTCGGCGGGGGAGACTGGATGCCGATGCAGAGGTTCGCCGTTCACGTCCTCCCGCCCCTCGTCCTTTTGATTCAGGCTGGACTGAGCCGTCTGGATGCCCTGTGGCACTTTCGCGGGCGGAGGGTTTTGCTGGTTCTTCTGATTGCCGGACAATGCGGATACCTCCTGGGAAGTTCGCTGGAGCAACGATTTGTGAAAGGGATCGGAGCGGGGCCCCTCGTTCCGCAAGACTCCCCTGTTGTCACTTACCTCCGCCAGCACGTTCAGTCTGGAGACACCATTGCCCTTACCGATGCCGGTTTTATCGCATACCGGCTTCCGCTGGATATCCGGATCGTGGATATGGTCGGTCTGACCGATGCCCATATTGCCCAGCGGCCCGTCCAGTTACCGGGCGGACTTTGGGGACGCGGAGACGCTTTCGGCAAATGGGATGTGGATTACGTACTGGCTCAGCAACCGCGCTTTATCCAGGTCAACATCATCGGAGAAACCCCGGAGGGCAAATGGTTGACCAACTTTACCGGCACGACGTTGCTGGTCAATGACCCGCGCTTTCGGCAGATGTACCGACCCGTGGCGGGAATTTCGGGCCTTTTTGTGAGGACAAGATGAAAAACTTCTCCGATCGCCAAAGAGGACATCTTCTGACTCTGGTCGTCTTTCTGGGAGCCCTGGCCCTCTATATCCCCACCCTTGCTCCGGGACTCCTCTGGGGCGGAGGAGATTTCGCCACGTTTCAACTCAAGGCTTATCTTCTGGAGATTGACCTCCCTTCCGGGATTTTCGGTCATCCCCTGTGGGTGATTCTGGCGCACCCGTTCACATGGCTACCCATTCGGGATGTAGCCTGGCGGGCCAATCTGGCCTCTGCCGTCTTCGCGGCTCTGGCGCTGGTCCTGCTCTTTCTCACCGCTCGCCGCCTGACCTCCTCTCTTTCTGCTTCCCTTCTGGCCACCGCGGCTCTGGCCGTTTCTCACACTTTCTGGACTTACGCAGTGATGGCGAAAGTCTACTCCCTGAACGCCCTGCTCCTGATCGCCTGTATCTATCTTCTCATCAGGTGGGGAGAGAAGAGAACCGGGGGGTATCTATCCGCCTTTGCCTTCCTCTACGGCCTGAGTCTGTTCAACCATCTGGTGATGGCGACGGTCGCTGCGGGCTTCCTGGTTTACATTGCCATCCAGATATGGCATCGTCGCCGGGAACCGGGGCTGTGGCGCCAGTTGGCGGTCGCAGCACTGGCTGGCCTGGTAGGGCTATCGCCCTATCTCTTTCTGCTTTTCCGCACAGGGACCACCGGAGAGGCATTGAATACCGTCATCGGTTTCCTCCGCGGCCTCGGATACGGGTTTGCCCGCCCCGCGGCCTTCCTGCTGGGGATCGGAGCAGGGATCGCTTTGCTCCTGTACCAGTTCCCGGTTACATCTCTGGTCGGCTTCGCAGGACTGCGCCAGACCTTTCGCCAGGCCAGGCCGGAAGCGTGGATGCTGGGATTAGCCGCGCTGGGAAATGTTCTCTTTCTCCTCGCTGCAACAGACCCGCGTACCGGTGGGGAGTATTGGTGGAATTTGCATTATTACCTGCAGACCTATGTGATTTTTGCCCTCTGGATTGCCGTCGGCTTTGCCTTTCTATGGCCGCGTCTCTCTTCCCGTAAAGAGTGGACAATGGCAACCATTGGGCTCACGATCGTTTTACCTGTTGCCCTCTATGCGTCGGCCCCTCTGATAGCCAGGCCCTTTCTATCCAACGTGCCCGGCTTTCGGCCGCTCTATGGACGAGATAACCTGACCTACGTGCTTTCCCCCTGGAAGCACCAGGAGACCGGTGCCCGAAAGTTGGGGGAATCCATCCTGGATGTTCTCCCCGAGAACAGCGTTCTCTTTGCCGACTACAGCATCTGGGCTGTCATTCGCTATTTGCAGGTGGTGGAGCATGCCCGCCCGGATGTGGAACTGGTCAAATTGCCGGGTCCGTCAGATCAGGTATCTCTGATTCTGCAATACAAAGACTCGCCATCCCTTTTCCTTGCAGATACCTACCGGTATTACGACATAGAGGGAATTCAAAGGCATTTTGCGATCGTTCCCTGGGGGCCTATCTATCAACTGGTCCCGAAATGAGCGCGGTAACCTTTGTTCTGGACGCCCGCACCGCCACCGCCCACTTCCCCGGCATCGGCCGCTACGTCGTCAACCTGGCCCGGGCGATGGCCCCGCTTCTGGAGGGGGATGAACGCCTGATCCTGCTCCGGGACCCTGACCGGCCTTCTCCCTGGGACCTCTCCGGACTGGCCGGGGAGCGGGTAAAGGTGGTGGATGTCTCCTGCTCTCCCTTCTCCCTCCGCCAGCAGTGGGCCATCCCCCGCCTTCTCCGCCGTCTGCGGG
Organism: uncultured Chloroflexota bacterium; assembly: GCA_937138275.1. GTDB lineage: Bacteria > Chloroflexota > Anaerolineae > B4-G1 > DUEL01 > SpSt-77. Next base: position 19 of record CAKZOY010000543.1, on the reverse strand, counting down.
CCGACCTCTATCACAGCCC
>CAKZOY010000542.1 GCA_937138275.1 uncultured Chloroflexota bacterium | reverse complement strand
CTACTTGCCTACTTGCCTACTTGTCTACTTCCTCCCTATCCCCTTCCTCCCCAACCACCAGATTCCGGCGACCAACCCCGCCGTCAGCAGCGCCAGGCCCAGCGCAGCGGTCGTCACCGTCCGGGGCTCCATCCCGGGCATCACCACGCCCTCAAACCCGGCTTCCGCGCCGTACTCGGTGAACAGACGGCCCCACTTGGTCTGCAGCGCCGCCTCCACCCGCTTGCGCCCCACGAAGGGGTACCAGTAGACGTTGTGATAGAAGTTGGAGGCAAAGTAGGACCAGGGGACCAGCGGTGTGCGCAGGAGAAGTTTCTCAAAGGGCTTGAGCGGGCCGTGGTAAATCATCTTCTGCCCACGACTGGCAAAAGTGTCCTCCTGAACAAAGCCCCAGTTCTGAGAGAACACCCACTCGGGGTCCTCGCCGACGATCTCTATCTCCCGCGGGTCGCCTACCCCCAGCCCCATCTCGTGGGCAATGCGGATAAAGGGGATGGAAAGCGGGTCAAAGCCCTGCATATGGGCGGAAATGGCGTCAATCGCCACCTGGTCGGCCGAGGCCAGGATGACGTCTTTCTCATGCCAGCGCATCGCCCGCGGGCCGGGACCGTCCCCGGCAAAGGTACCATCCATCACGGCGAAAAGCCCCGGATGGATGTCCTGCTGGATCATCAGGAGGTCCACCAGCGTCTCGTGGATCACCGAGTGGGTCCAGTGCCGCTTTGTCCCCAAAAGCCCGCCAAAGGCGTTCTTCATCGCGCCGGTGATGGTGGTGAAGACGTGGGTTTTCACCGTGGGCAACTGGATGATGTTCCGCCCGATGAGGATTTCGGGGATGTGCACCCCCTCCGGGTAGACCTTGTCCAGCACCAGGAAGGGCCGTTTGGGCTCGTAGCGCACCCAGCGGTACTGGGGCTCATAGAGATGGACATTCCGGACGCCGTACTTCTGCACCACGTACAGGTGCTTGTTGTTCCGCTCGCCCACATAAGCGTCTACCACCACCGTGTTGTTTTGTGCGCCGATCAGATTGCGGTATCCCGCGGCCAGCAGGGCGCGGATCACCCCCTCCAGTTGCCAGGGAGTGGTGGAACAGGCCGGATACCACGTCTGCCAGGAGATGTTGATTTTCAGGATGGTCTCTTTATCCGGCGGCAGTGCCTGGCGGAAACCCGCCAGTTCCACCAGACGGGCGTAGTCCTCTAAAACCGTCTCCGGCCGCGTGCGTAATACCGCTACCCGCCCCCTTCCGGGAAATTCTTTTGTCATTCCTGCACCTCCAGAAAGTACCGGGATGGGCAATTTCCTCCCAATCCCGGTCCGAGTGTGTCCCCAAGTATACCGCATCCCCGGTTTGTGGTCAAATCACTTTGTGCTATAATGGGGCTTGTGCAGCAAATCTCTTTCGGGGAGCAGCGTGCCCATAAAAGAGGGGAGGGCGGGGTTTGTGGGGGCGGCTTCGCCGCCCCCACAAACCCCACACCCCACCCCCTTTCCCACGCAAGGCGAATTACTGCGCAAGCCCTGCTATAATGAGCATAGGGAAACCTCCCGGGGAGATCGCTGGAGGATTGGATATGGAAAACGAGGCCCTTGTAATACGGAACCGGATCATCGGCATCCTGCTGCGGGACGCGCGGGTCAGGGCCGGCAGAACCAAACAGGAATGTGCAACGCTCCTGGGTGTGCCCGTGAGCACTATCACCGCCTATGAGGAAGGCCGCAAATCCATCTCCCTGCCAGAACTGGAAGTGCTGGCGTTCTTCCTGGATGTTCCAGTGAACCACTTCTGGAATCATGACCCCCAGTTGCTCGGCGAGCAGATGCCCCCGCCTGTACAGGAAATCCTGGCCCTTCGTCACCGGCTTGTCGGCGCTCTCCTGCAGAAGGCGCGGCAGGAAGCGGGGAAAAGTCGCAAAGACCTGGCGAAACTGCTGGACTGTTCGGTCAACCGGATCACCGCCTACGAATACGGTGAACGGCCCATCCCACTGGCGGAACTGGAAGTGCTGGCAGGTGCCCTGAACCGTTCCCTGGAGTACTTCCTGGACCAGGCCGGTCCCATTGGGGAGTGGGAAGAAGAGCAGCGGGCCCTGCGTACTTTCCGGGAGTTGCCGCCGGAGGTCCGAGAATTCGTCTCCAAACCGATCAACCGGAGTTACATAGAGATTGCGATGAAACTGGCGGAAATGCCCGCCAGCGCACTGCGGCAAATTGCGGAGGGACTGCTGGAGATTACCTATTAGTCCCTCCCAACGTGGAACTGTTCGGAGGTGAACAATGCCTTTTATCCCCCATTCCGACGAAGACCGCAAAGCCATGCTGGCAGCCATCGGCGTGAAGTCGGTGGAGGAATTGTTCCAGGATGTCCCCGAACGGGTGCTTTTCCCCGACCTGAACCTCCCGCCCGCCATTTCCGAAATGGAAGCGCGCTGGGAGGTGGAGGCGCTGGCGACGGTCAACTTCACCACCGCCGAAGGCCCCTGCTTCCTGGGCGCCGGTGCCTATCGCCATTATGTCCCGGCTGTGGTGGACACCGTTCTGCGCCGAGGGGAGTTCTACACCGCCTACACCCCCTACCAGCCCGAAGTCAGCCAGGGGACCCTCCAGGCCATCTTTGAGTACCAGACGATGATCTGCGACCTGACCGGCATGGAGGTCTCCAACGCCTCCCACTACGACGGGGCGACGGCGACCGCGGAGGCGGTCATCACCGCTATCAACGTCCACCGCCTGAAACGCCGCAAAATCGTCGCCTCCCCCTATGTTCATCCCGAATACCGCGCCGTTGTCCGTACCTACACCCAGGGGATGGGCCTCAACATCGTGGGGGATCAGGGGGACGGTTCCCGCCCGGTGACGGAACTGCTGGACGGAGAGACCGCCTGCCTCATCGTCCAGTACCCCAACTTCCTGGGCCAGATTGAGGACCTGCGGCCGTATGCGGAGGCAGCCCATGCGGCGGGCGCGCTTCTCGTCGTTGTGGCCGACCCTATCGCGCTGGGGATGCTCAAGCCCCCAGGAGAGTTCGGCGCCGACGTTGTCGTCGGCGAGGGACAGAGCATGGGCGCCGGGCTGAACTTCGGGGGGCCGTATCTGGGCTTCTTCGCCACCCGGATGGAGCACGTCCGCCGGATGGCCGGGCGGCTGGTCGGGCAGACGGTGGATGTGGAGGGGAAGCGGGGGTTCGTCCTGACCCTCTCCACCCGCGAGCAACACATCCGTCGGGAGAAGGCGACGTCCAACATCTGCACCAACCAGGGGCTGGTCGCGCTGGCGGCGGCGGTCTATATGGCCGCGCTGGGGCGGTGTGGAATGCGCCGGGTGGCGGAACTCTGCTACCACAAAGCCCACTACGCCGCCGACCGGATTGACGAACTGGATGCCTACTCCGTCCTGCGGGACAAGCCGTTCTTCAAAGAGTTCGTCGTCCGCTGCCCCCGGCCGGTGAAGGAGATCAACGATTATCTGCTGGACGAGTGGGGCATCATCGGCGGCTACGACCTGGGACGGGATTACCCCCATCTCCAGAATCACATGCTGCTCTGCGTGACGGAGATGAACCCCCGCCAGGAGATAGACATGCTGGTGGAAGCGCTGAAGGAGGCGGCAGAGGGGTAAATCCGGTTCAGGCCAACAACAGGGTGGGCAGACAGTGTTTCCGTCTGCCCACCCTTTCTTTGTGGAGAGAAAATACTAGAATCTTCCTACTGGTTAGTTAAGTTTGTTTCTGTGGGCAGAACTCACCACCATAGCGAGCGCCGGCAATCACTCCGAAAAGTAGCGGGGGTGAGGGGGCATCCCTGCCGCGCCGAGCATCGGCCTGTGCGGCGGCGAATGGTCGCCCCTGCAGGTCGGCGAAGGCCAACCATTGGCCCAAGGCCCCCAGAGGCTTCAGTCGCTGTTTCTGGCGGGGGAAAGGACAGAATGCCGTCCCCGTTGAATGTTTTGGGCTGATTTTTGTGTGGGGCGGCGAAGCCGGCCGCCTGCCCCGAAACCCCTTTCCTCGTCCGAACTTATGTCTGAACCTCAGGGGCTTGCGCAGCAAATCCCTTTCGGGGAGCAGCGTACCCGCGAAGTCAAGGAGAAAGTGGGGTTGTGGGGGCGGC
>CAKZOY010000541.1 GCA_937138275.1 uncultured Chloroflexota bacterium | reverse complement strand
ATTGCAGATTGCAAATTGCAAATTGCAGATTGCAGGATGTTAAGAGCGGATGACTTCCAGGTTGAAGACCGGGATAATCAGCGGCTCTTCTCCTCCGGGGATAGTCACTCTGGCTGCCGGAAATCGGCCGCCCGTCGCGATCCGTGCAACCGGCAGGAGATCGGTCACCGTGCCCGTCAAACCAGTATACGGGGAACGGACAATCCGCACTATGTCGCCCACTTTCAGCGCCGCATCGGGCAGGTCCAGGGGGCCTGTACCCCGTTCCGCCGGAAGAGGGACGATGATCTCCGGACGCAAGAGAGTTCGGTCGCATGCGAATTGCCCGTCCAGTATCGCCTCCCTCCCGTTGTAGGTGGAGAGCAATTGGAACTTCCGTGGGGACATCGGCATGGTTCCAATCCCCTCCGTCGCCACAATGGGCAAAGGGGCATCGGTGGCCTTCTCCAACAATTCCGGCGCCAGACCGCCGACGATGATCCCGCGTACCTGCATCTCCACAGCCTGATCCAGTGCCTCCGCGTCCCCCAGAACACCGGCAATGATAATGGTTCCCCGGCAGGAGGCGTCTATCAATCGTTCCCGCAGGGGTTTTTCCCGGACCTCGGTCAGGAGGCGCAGGACACCGAATCCCTGCTGGTTATTTCCCCAGACCCCCTGGATCAGGGCGCCGGAGATCTGGATCACCACTCCCCGTTGAGGGATCACTTCTCGCACGACGCCCGGGCAACCCGCGCGCACCTCCACGATTTCGGGCGGGGCCTCAATGATCAGCCGCCCACCGCCGATACCGGTCACCGTCCCCTCTATGGGGGCCCGACAGACCCGGCGGGATAGTCCCCCTCGGACGGCCAGTACATCGCCCCGCCGGACTTCCTCTCCGGCTTTCACCTTGAGGTAGCGGCGAATAGTCCTCCGGGGCACTCCCAGGGCCTGAGCGATGTTGACGATGCGGAACTCTCCGGGAACCAGTGCGCGCCCGATCACCTGGACCGGTTCCACCCGGTCTCCCTCCCGCACCAGAATGTCCCCCGGGGCCGGTAAGTGGCGCGTTTTCTGGATGATTGTCAGTGGGGAGATAACGGTTTGGGGAAGATAGAAGCGCATTCTCACCCTCCCACATCCCAGAGCCACTGCTGGACCTGAGCCATACGAGCGTATGGGTCAGTGGGGAGCTGGAGAGGGCGGCCGCGCGCGTCTACGATCAGTCCCACCAGGCCACCGCGCACGCGTCGCTTGCCCCCCCGACCAGGGCCTCCCAGGCCCACATCTATCCGACCGCGCGGCCGGAGTTCCAGGACCGCTTCCTCGCCAACCGAAAGCGGAAGCACTTCCAGAGAGCCGTAGGGCACTTCTACGTCCAGGTACCCTCCCTTCTCGTAACGAACCCGAATGCGCAGGATAATTTCGCCCTTGCTGGCAGTGCCCACCGGGGCAATCACGGTCGCCAGGTTAACCAGGCCGCCATTGTCCACCGTCTCCACGGCGGCCAGGGGTTTCAACATCGCCACAGCCCCCAGAACCGGTGCCAGGCCATGGACGTCTACCAGGAGGGTGGTAATGCCGATCGGTTCTATCGCATCCAGAACCATCAGGGCGATCTGACCGGGGCGAGGAGCGGTAGCCAGTATGCCCCCGCTGATCAGGATGGGGTCCAGCAGAGGCATTAAGTGAGAATAGGGTTGCACTTTGCCAGGACGCCAGTTGAACCGAGCGCTCTGAAGGGTCTCGCGCACCACTTCCCGCACAATGCCCTGTTCCAGCCAGAGTTCTTCCGTCTCCTGAGGGACGCTGGCCGGCCAGAGCATCCGATGGAGCAGGAGCCCCTCTACCTGCTCCGGCTTGAAGGGAGTGGGCATCCAGCGCAAAAGGGCCTCTTTCCCCCGTTCCTTCAGGATACGGTCCACCCCGTACACCGATCCCATCCCGGCGCCGATCGTCACAACCGGCTCGCCGCCAAAAACAGCGGTCACCAGAGTGTGCGCCGCTCCTACGTCTATACCCAGAGTCCCCTTCGGGGGTTCGTCCAGATACCAGAGGTACTGAATGTGCCGGGCGAAGGACTCGGCCACGGGCATCAGCGGTACATTCAGCCAGCGCTGGAGAATCTCTCCGCCGGGCAGCCGGGACAGACGCTTCTCCCGATAGACGGCGTCTAATTCCACTTGCAACCCCGTTGGATTCTCCGTGGTGGGGGAAGGGCAGACATTATCTACGGAATGGAGCGGTGCCTGGCCTCCGACCACATCCACAACTTTCTGGCGGAGAGCGGTATTTCCGGCGAAGAGGACCTGGGGACGCTCTCCCTCAGGGATCATAGAGCAAGCAAGGGCAACCGTCTCCACCAGTTCCAGCACTGGGAGTGTCGCCCCCCCATCGGTACCCCCCACGATGCAGACCACATCCGGGCGGTGCTGGAGGATGATGCGAATCTGCTCCTCTTCCGTCATATTCCGGCGAGGGTCCTGGACGATGATGTCCTCAACCGTCGCGTAGGTGCCGGAAATGGCGCGCCGGGCGCTGGCAATGCTCAGGTCCGGCACCAGCCCAGCCAGCACGGTACGCAGCGGAGGGGATGCACTGCTGACCATGACACAGGCATCCACTCCCACCAGGGGCCCCCGCTGGGGGATAATCAGACGGCCAGCATTGTCCAGCAACGTCCGTCCCGTGATGTCTTCCACCTGCTCCACCGCGTGCTGAATGCCTGGGGCGATATCGTGCCAGGGAGCGCCGGTGGTAGTCAGGGCAGTGCCGCGAGCGATGAAGTGGTAGGAACCGTCCACCCGATCCAGAAGGATGGCTTTGGTCAGGACGGTGCCGCAGTCTATGGCCAGTATGGAGCCGATCCGTTCTGTCGCCATATCCTATTCCGTCAACTCGCGCACAGTCTTCTCGTCCAGGCGTTCTATCACGCCGATGAGCAAACGAAGCGCGCGCTCGTAGTCATCCCGATGGATGATGGCGGAGTGGCTGTGGATGTGTCGGGCGGGCACTCCCAGGACAACCGTCGGCACGCCCGCGCCGTGCAGGTGGATCATCGCACCGTCTGTCGCTCCGCCGGTGATGGCAGAGAATTGCAGGGGGATGTCCAGGGCTTTCGCCGTCTCTATCACCAGGTCGCGCAGGCGCAGGTTGGGGATCATACGCGCGTCCACCAGCACCAGCGCGGGACCACCTCCCAGTTTGACCGATGACTCCTCGGGCCTGATCCCCGGAACATCGCCGCAGATATCGGATTCCAGGACAATGGCCACATCGGGGTTGACAACTTCGGCGCTGGTCTTGGCGCCGCGCGTTCCCACTTCTTCCATCACCGTGGCGACGCCGTAGAGAGTGTTAGAGGGAGGGTGTTGCGAAAAGTGGCGCAACGCGTCTATCATCAGGGCCACGCCGACCCGGTCATCAAAGGCTTTCCCCATCAGCGCCTTGCCGCTGGCCATTACCTGAAACGGGGCATCGGGAACAACCGGGTCGCCCAACCGAACACCGGCGGCCTCTACTTCTTCCTGGGAAGTGGCCCCGATGTCAATGTACATATCCTTTTTCTCTACTACCTTGTTGCGCTCTTCCTGAGAGAGCAAATGCGGGGGCTTGGCCCCAATCACACCGGGGATATCCCCTTTGTGGGTTTTGACAACGACCCGCTGGCCCAGAAGCACCTGGTCCCACCAGCCACCCAGGGGAATAAACTTCAGGAAGCCCTCTTTGGTGATGTGGTGGACCATGAAGCCAATCTCGTCCATATGACCAGCCAGCATCACGCGAGGACCGCCCTCCCCAAGGCGGCAGATCAGGCTGCCAATACGGTCCTGTTCTATCTCTCCTAAGGGTTCCAGATACTTCCGAACCAGCGCGCGCACTTCGTGTTCATAGCCGGGGACACCGTGGGCCTCCGTGAGGGCTTTCAGAAGTTCCAGTGTGGAGTCCATTTTTTTGCCTCCGAAGAGAGTTGCTGTAGAGTCCAGTCAATAAAAACAACTGTAATGATAATACACGATTTTCGCAAATTTGTCCAGTCGGGGGGTAACAGGGGCTTGTGCAGCAAATCGTTTTAAGAGAATGACACGCCCGTGAAAAGGGGGGAAAGTGGGGTTTGTGGGGGCGGC
>CAKZOY010000540.1 GCA_937138275.1 uncultured Chloroflexota bacterium | reverse complement strand
CAGGGCGCGCTGGAGATCGCTCGCATCGTCCGCCAGCACCATCCCGATACCCCCATCATCTTCGGCGGGTTCTCGGCGACCTATTACCACGAAGAACTGATCCGCTACCCCCAGGTGGATTACGTCCTGCGGGGGGACTCCACCGAGGAGCCGTTGCGGATGCTCCTGGAGCGCTTGCGGGAGGGCCGGGAGCCGGTGGACGTCCCCAACCTGACCTGGAAGGACGCTCGCGGCGAGATTCACGTCAACCCCCAGACCTACCTCCCCGCCGACCTGAGCCACATCCGGCCGGGCTTTATGCAGATGGTGCGGGCGGTGATCCGGGACCGCGACCTGGTCTCCTGCGCGCCCTTCAACCACTGGCTGGACTACCCCATTATGGCGGTGCTGACGGTGCGCGGCTGCACTCAGCACTGCGCCGTCTGCGGGGGGTGTGCTGAGGGACATATGCGTATGTCGGGGCGGGCAGCCCCCGCCTTCCGCGACCCCGAAGACCTGGCGCGGGATGTCCGGGAGGCCCGCCGCCTGACCCGCGGGCCCATCTTCATCCTGGGCGAACTGCGCCTGGCGGGAATGGACTACGCCCGCCGCTTCCTGCGCGCCGTCCAGGGCGTCCCCGGCCCTTTTATGCTGGAGTTCTTCTGGCCCGTCTCCCGCGACTTCGCCGAAGAACTGGCCGCGGCGCTCCCCGACTTCATCGTGGAGTTCTCCCCCGACTCGCACGACCCCCAGGTCCGCCAGGCGCTGGGCAAAGGCTACTCCAACGAAGGGATTGTGGAGACCGTCCGCAACTGCTTAGACGTCGGTTGCCGCCGGTTTGACCTGTTCTTTATGATCGGCCTGCCGAAGCAGACCGCCGCCTCCGCCCTGGAGACGGTGGATTTCTGCGAACACATCCTGCAGAAGGTCAACGGCGACCGGCGGTTTATCCCGTTCATCGCCCCGCTGGCCCCGTTCCTGGACCCGGGGAGTCCGGCCTTTGAGAACCCGGACCGGCACGGCTACCGCCTCTTCTGCCGGACGCTGGAGGACCACCGCCGGGCGCTGCTGGCCCCCACCTGGAAACACATCCTCTCCTACGAGACGGTCTGGATGGACCGGGACACCATCGCCGCCACGACCTACGAGGCGGGCCGTCGGATGAACGCGCTCAAGGCCCGCTACGGCATCATCTCCGCCGAGAAGGCCGCCGAGACGGAGGAGCGCATCCACCAGGCGACGGCGCTGATGGCCCACATAGACCGCCTGCTGGCGACCGCGTCGCCGGAGGAGGTGGAACGGGAGATGCTGCAGTTGAAACCCCGGATTGACCGCGCCAACACCTCCACGGTCTGTGATAAGGAAGAACTGGACGTCCCGGTGGGGCTGCTGCCCTTCAATGTAGGGGAACTGGTCAAAATCGGCGCGGGGGAGGTCTGGCGGATGATTGTCGGGGATGGGCGCGTTCGGAGATAAGAAAGTGTCCTGCGCGCCACTTCACTCCCCGCAGCACTTCCCCCTCCCCGACACCGTTTGTAGTGAGCCACGAAGCATAGCGGAGTGGCG
>CAKZOY010000539.1 GCA_937138275.1 uncultured Chloroflexota bacterium | reverse complement strand
GGATACCACGAGCCGGTAGTCACTCTGGTGAGTAGTGATTTTGGGCAAATGCCCCCTCACCCCCCTTGGTCCCCCCTCTCCCCCTGCCCTGCGGGCGGGGGCGAGGGGGGATAGAAAGGGGTTTTGCGGGGCAGCGGCTTCGCCGCCGCCCCGCAAAACCCCGTTTTTCTCCCCCCCTCCCTGTGGGGTTGTAGGAGCCGACGATCCGTCCGCCCCCGACGGGGAGGGGCAAATGAAACCGGCATAGAATCGGACGATCAGGTTTATCACTACCTATCGGAGTGACCACCCACGAGCCAAACCGCAGTTTATTTTCAGACCAGAGATTTCTGGCAACGAATTGAGGAGGAAGTATGCTGCTGTGCATAGATATCGGCAACACGAACATCACCTTCGGGCTGTACGAAGGGAAGACGCTGGGCCCGCGCTGGCGCATTCGCACCGTTCACGATAAAATGCCCGATGAGTACGGCATCCTGATGCTCCAGTTGTTCCGCCACCGGAACTACGGCCCGGAGGCGGTGACGGGGGTCGCCATCGCCAGCGTCGTCCCGCCGCTGACCCCCGTCTTTGAGGCCGTCTGCCGGGAGTATCTGGGACAGGAGCCGCTGGTGGTGGACGCCGGGGTGCGGACCGGCGTGCGCATCCGCTACGATAACCCGCGCGAGGTGGGTGCCGACCGGGTGGTGGACGCCGCCGCGGTGAAGGCCCTCTACGGCGTCCCGGCCTGCGTGGTGGACTTCGGCACGGCGACGACTTTTGACGCCGTCTCCGCAGAGGGGGATTATCTGGGCGGGGCGATCGCGCCGGGGATCGGCATCGCCGCCGAGGCACTCTTCGCCCGCACCGCCAAACTGCCGCGGGTGGATATCACCCGCCCCCCGTCCGTCATCGGGCGCAACACCGTCCAGAGCATCCAGTCGGGCCTGCTCTTCGGCTACGTGGGCCTGGTGGAGGGAATGGTCGCCCGCTTCCGCGCCGAGTTGGGGCCCGACATGCGCGTCGTGGCGACGGGGGGGCTGGCTGAACTCATCGCCCGGGAGACGACGGTCATAGATGTCGTGGACCCCTGGCTCACCCTCCATGGCCTGCGCATCATCTACGAACTGAACCGCGAACGCCTCCAGTGGGGGGAGTGAATAAAAGCCACAGAAGCACACAGAAATTTTTTGTAACTATATTGACAATGGCAAATTTTAAGTTATAAAACAAAAATTGACAGCTGTGCCCTTTGAAAAGGCCGCTGG
>CAKZOY010000538.1 GCA_937138275.1 uncultured Chloroflexota bacterium | reverse complement strand
GAGCAACTGGGCGATATCGTCGGCCTGAGTTTCACCCTCTACAACCTCTCCACGCTGGAAGAGGCGGAAGGGAACCTGGAGGCAGCCATTGTGCTGATGGAGCGGGTGGTGGCCATAGACCAACAGGTGGGGCACCCGGACCTGGAGAGCGATCGTCGGCGGCTGGCAATGCTGCAGAAGTTGGTGGGTAGGTGAACTGGGAGTCGGGAAATTGGGGAAACCTCACCCTCTCCCCTAACCCCTCTTATGTCGCCGAAGGCGGCGGGGTGAGGGTGAGGTCTCTCTTGCAGCAACAGAACTTCGTATAGCCTGAAACCTGCCTCAAAACCCAAAAACGTCCTGAAAACAAACCGTCCCCTAATGACTACACGAAACAGCCCGCCAATTACACACCACATTTCGCCCCTCTACCTGGACCGGTTAGAATGGCAGTAACTGTTCAGCCTGCTGGGTTGAGGAGGAAACCTTATCCTCTCCCCCAACCCTTCTCCGAAAACAAACTGCCCCTAATGACTACACGAAACAACCCGCCAGTAACCCACTTACGCATTACGTTTTACGCACCACACTCCCATCCAGCCACAACTCCGCCTCGGGAATGACGAAATCCTCGTGGAAGTCAGCAGAGACCACACCCCCCATATGGGCGTTGTCGCCTAAGGCGAGATGGACGGTGCCGCGGATTTTCTCCGCCTCCAGGACGTTGTCCGGTCGGCGGGCGTTGGGATTGGTGCCCACCCCCAGTTCGGCCAGGTTGCGCCGGGCCCGGTAGAGGGGAGCGTCGTCGCCGGGGCGGAGGAAGGCGCGCAACTCCTCCCCCACCGCGCCGCCTCCCACAATCTCCACCAGCAGCCCGCCCTTCAGGATCAGCCGCATCTCCTCCGTCAGCCCTGGATGCCAGCCCGCCGGGACCACAATCACCCCCTCCGCCGTCCCTTCCAGCGGGGCAATGTACGCCTCGCCCGCGGGGAGGTTCCCCCACTCCCCCGGCCGCACATACAGCCCCGTATCCGCCATCCCCGCCCGGCCGGTCAGGCGGAAACGGATATCCGTGCCCGCCGGGGAACGGACCCACGCCTCATCGGCTTGGGTGAGCAACTGGGCGATGGCCTCCGCCTCGGCCGCCACCTGTCGGTAGTCCACCGCCATCGGGCCGTCGGGGTAGAACATCTCGGCCAGGAAGGTGGGCATGCTCGCCAGGCGCACCCCCGCCGCGGTCGCCCGCTCCCGCGCGTCGGTGTGGGAGAGCGAATAGGTGGTCAACGCAATCACGACATCGGCCTGGGCCAGGCGCGCCGCCGCCTCCTCCGGGGGCTCCATCCCATGCCCGCCCGAGCAGGGGTAGGCGTAGAACTCCACAGGCGCGTCGGGACGCATCCGGCGGGCGATCTCCGCCACCTGGCGCGCCAGGACCGCCCGCTCCAGCATGTCGGTCAGGGCGGGGATGGGCATGTTCGCCCAGTCCTCGGCGCGGGGGACGTCTGTAACGACCAGCAACCGCTCCTCCGGCTGCCAGTTCATATTGACCTCCAGCATCATCCGTACACCGGCAGCGATTTTTTCCTCGTTGGGCCAGGACATGATTACCTCCTTCAGTACCCGGGGGTGCCCATCCTCCCCCAAAATACTTCCTATTCCGGCCGAAAGAGGTCCCCGGTGAGCCGAAAGAGATTGGGCCCCCCTACCCCCCTCCCCGTTGAGGGCGGACGGATCGTCCGCCCCTACCGCCGCACGGGGAGGGGGGAGAAAAGATGGCTCTGTCCCCCCTCTCCCCCGCCCGTCAGGGCAAGGGGGAGAGGGGGGTAAGGGGGGTGAGGGGGCTGAAAATCGCCCCTTTTGCGCCGCCAAGACGATAGCCCGTTAGCTTTTGCCCTGCCAGCGGCCTTTTCAAAGGGCACAGCCGCCAATTTTTGTTTTATAACTTAAAATTTGCCGTTGTCAATATAGTTACGGCGAAAGTAGGGAATTCGTAGGAAAAACGTAGGGTTTTCGTCAAGCAAAGAAGTGGAATCTGGTGTAATATACAATCGGGTGTCAGGGGCGGTGTCTCTTCTTCTCCTCCTTTGGTGAGGGCCGGGGAACCAGCATTTGGCCGGCAGCGGTTTCCCGGCCCTCAAAATTTTACCCGAGGCTCACAGTTTGCGGTCAGATATAGCCGGCAACCGAAAGGTGAACCGGCTCCCCTTGCCCAACTCCGACTCCACTCCGATGCTCCCCCCGTGCTTTTCCAGAATCTCCCGCACCAGCGGCAGGCCCAGACCGGTCCCGCGCGGCTCCATTTCCTTCGCCTGGCGGGTACGGTAGAACTCCTCAAAGATGCGGGGCAGGTCCTCCGGGGCGATCCCGATCCCCGTATCCTCCACCCACCCCACTGCCCAGCCGTCCTCCTCATCCAGCACGACCTGCACCCCGCCACCCGGAGGAGTGTATTTGATCGCATTGGAAATGAGATTCGTCCAGAGTTGAGTCATCTGGTCGCGGTCCGCCTCCACCTCCGGCCGCCGACGGATCTCCAGAGTGCAATGAATACCCTTCGCATCCGCATCCGCCTTCAGCAACGGGAAAACCTTCTCCAGAATATCGGCCAGCGGGACCTTCTCCCGGCGAACCGTCTCCTGCTCACTCTTGACCCGCGCCAGACGAAGCAGGTCATCCACCAGCAACAGCAACTCCTCCACCCGTTCGGAGGCCCGCTGCAGCGTTTCCTGCTGTTCCTCCTGCGGAATGTACCCCTTCAGAATGGCCCAAAGAAAACTCTGCAGGGCATTCAGAGGCGCCCTCAGTTCGTGGGCTACCGTCAGCATAAAGGCGGTTTTGAACCGGTCCAGGCGCTCCAGTTCCTCCTTCGCGCGGGCCAGTTCCGCTGCCTCCTGCTCCAGTTGGGCCAGTCGCTTCGCCTCCAGCGAAAGGCGACGGCGCTCCAGGCCCTGACGAACCGTCATCAGCAAAACGTCGGCCGTAAAGGGCTTGGAGAGAAAGTCGTATGCGCCGGCCTTGATCGCTTGGACTGCCAGTTCCACCGTAGCGTAGCCGGTGATGATGATGCAGACGGCGTCGGGGTCCTGATGACGGATCGGCTCCAGGAGGTCCACCCCGCGCATATCCGGCAGCATCACGTCAATGAGAACCACCTCTGCGGGGTACTGGCGAAATCTCTCCAGCCCTTCCCGTCCGGTAGCGGCAACCTCCACGATATGCCCTTCCGGCCCCAGCACCCGACGGCAGCCGGCACGAATGCCCTCTTCGTCGTCAATAACCAGGATGCGCGCCATAAGAATCTATGCGCGGGCAGTATAAACATCGGGGTTGGCACAATACGGCAGGCGCTCGCCGCGCAGACCCGCCAGGAGATTCTCCGCCGCCATTGTCGCCATCCGCTCCCGCGTGGCGACGGTCGCGCTGGCGATGTGGGGAACGACGACGCAATTGGGCAGAGAGACCAGTGGATGATCGGGCGGGATCGGCTCCGGGTCGGTCACATCCAGCGCCGCGGCGCGGATCCAGCCCTCGGAGAGGGCGCGAACCAGGGCGGCCGTATCCACCACCGGGCCGCGCGCGGCGTTGATCAAAATGGCTGTCGGCTTCATCCGACGCAGCGCTCGCTCATCAATCAAGTGATAGGTCTCCGCATTCAGCGGGCAATGCAGGGTGACGAAATCGGATTGGGCCAGCAGGTCGTCCAGTTCGGCGTACTCCACCCCCAGTTCGGCCTCCAGGTCGGGCCGACGGGCCGGGTCGTAGTAGAGAATGCGCATAGCGAAGCCGCGGGCCCGGCGGGCGACCGCTGCGCCGATCCGCCCCAGGCCGATAATCCCCAGAGTCGCCTGCCAGATATCCATCCCCAGAAGCCCCATCGGCTCCCAGGTGCGCCATTTGCCGGCGCGGACGTAGTCCACTCCCTCCGGGACGCGGCGCGCCGCGGCCATCAACAGAGCGAAGGTGAAATCGGCCGTGGCCTCGGTCAGCACCCCCGGGGTATGGCCGACGGGAATCCCCCGCGCCGTCGCCGCCTTCAGGTCAATGTTATCC
This sequence comes from uncultured Chloroflexota bacterium, assembly GCA_937138275.1. GTDB lineage: Bacteria > Chloroflexota > Anaerolineae > B4-G1 > DUEL01 > SpSt-77. The sequence continues at coordinate 12,153 of CAKZOY010000538.1, read as the reverse complement.
ACTCCCACCGCCATCTGGCTGATCACCCGCAGACGCGCCCCGGCAGCGATCACCTCGGCATCTATGGGATCGGTGAGCAGGCAGAGGAGGCCATCGCAGTCGGCAACCTCCCGGAGCAACACGTCCTTCGGCGGAGGAAGTTCCCCCTCCCAGAGGCGCATCTGGCACGCCTCCCGTACGGGCGATAGCCCCACTTCCGGAATGCGTCGGGTGACGAAGACGACCGGTTTCATCATCTTGCTCCTTGGTCCATTGGGATTGCACCACTGTTCTACACCAAAGCGGATGGAATGTCAACTGGCGAGAGCACAAATCCTTCCCTACCCATTTTCCGGAATTTTGGTATAATAGGGCGCGCTATGAAAGGGATTGCCCTGATTCTGGATGCCGACGACACTCTCTGGGAGAACAACGTCTTCTACGAAGAGACGATAGACGCTTTCGGCGCGCGGATGGCGGCGGAGGGGTTTGACCCCCAGCGCGCCCGCCAGACCCTGATAGAGACGGAGCACGAGCGCGTCCCCGTATACGGCTACGCGCCGCAGGAGTTCGTCCGCTGCATGCAGGTAGCCTACCAGCGCCTCTGCCAGGAAGATGGGCACCACCCCCGCCCCGAGGTGGAGGCAGAAATAGAGACCATCGGCCAGCGGGTGATAGAGTACCCCATCATCCTGCTGGACGGCGTGGCCGAGACGGTCGCCCGCCTCTCCCGCCACTGCCGCCTTTTCCTGCTGACGAAAGGCGACCCCAACGTCCAGCGGAGCAAGGTGGAGCGCTCCGGACTGGCCCCATATTTTGAGGCCGTTCACATCGTCCCGGAGAAAGGGCCGGAAGTCCTGCGGGACCTGTTGGCTCGCCACAACCTGGACCCCGCCCGCACCTGGATGGTCGGCAACAGCCCTCGCTCCGACGTGAACCCTGCGCTGGCGGTGGGGATCGGCGCCATCTACATCCCGTATCACCGTCCGTGGGCTTTTGAGGAAGTCCCCATTGTCGCCCCGGAGCGAACGGTCACCCTGCACCGCTTCGCCGACCTTTTGCATCTCTTTCCCGAACTGGAGGAAACCCGGTGATCCGCGCAGTGATTTTTGACTGGGGCGGCGTGTTGATGCGCAATATGGACATCCGGCCGCGGATGGCCTGGGAGCGGCGGCTGGGCCTGCCCCCCAACGGCCTGACCGACCTCTTCTTCGGCACGGCCGCATGGGAGCGGGCCGAGCGAGGAGAGGCCACCATAGAGGACGTATGGGCCGAAGTGGCCCGGAGTTTGCCCCTGAGCCCGGACGACCTGGCCGCGCTGAAGCGGGACTTCTGGGCCGGGGACCGCCTGGATGAAGGCCTGCTGGAGATCATCCGCGCCCTGCGCCGCAAGGGGATCCGCATCGGCTTTTTGAGCAACTTCTCGGCCGAACTGGCCCGCCTGCTGACCGATCTGGGCATTCGGAAACTCTTTGATGCCGTTGTTATCTCCGCCGAAGTGGGAGCGACAAAGCCCGACCCGACCATCTACCGGCGCGCGCTGGAACAGTTGCATGTCGCCCCCGAGGAGGCGCTTTTTGTGGACGACTGGCGGCCCAACGTGGAGGCGGCCCAGCAACTGGGGATGAGCGGTGTCCGCTTCCGGGGCATCGTCTCCCTGCAGCGAGCCCTGGCAGCGGCCGGACTGCCCATCTCGCCGCCAGTGATCCAGCCCGTTCCCGGCATCCGCGCCGTCATTTTTGACTGGGGCGGTGTCCTGTCCCCCCTCAACTTCCTGAATCGCTCCCTGCACTGGGAAAAACGACTGGGTCTACCCGCCGGAACGCTGGACCGGGCCCTCTGGGGGCCGGAGTGGAAGTTGCTGGAGATCGGTGCCATCTCCCAGGAGGAGTACGACCGTTACCTGATGAGCGCCCTGCATCTGCCCGATTGGGAAGCCGTCCAGCAATTCTACCAGGAGTACTACGCCGACGACGGCCTGGATACCGATGTCGTGGCCGCCGTTCGCCATCTGCGGGGCCAGTACCGGGTAGCATTGCTCACCAACGCCTTCCCCGGCCATGCGGAGAGCCTGCGCCGACGGCACGATTTTGACCCCCGCGCCGAGTTTGACGTTTACGTCAACTCCGCCGAGGTGGGGCTGGCCAAGCCCGACCCCGCCATTTACCAACTGACGCTGGACCGGCTGGGCGTCCGGCCCGCCGAGGCCGTCTTCATAGACGACCACGTCCGCAACACCGACGCCGCCCGTCTGCTGGGGATGCACACCATCACCTGCACCGACCCGCAGACCGCCCTGGCCGACCTCGCAGTGATGCTGGGGCATGCGGTGAAAGGAGAGAAATGAAAACGCCCGATACTTCCCGCGTTGCTGAGATCTTCCTCACCCTGTCTCCGGAAGATCAGGAAGAGATTTTCCAGGTCGGTGCGACATTTCGATTGAAATCGCCCCTCAAAGGCTTGCAGTCGGGCGTCCACCGGCGTGGACGCCGCCCCGGCGACCGCGCAGGCGGTCGCCCGGCACGAAGTGCCCTCCAGGGGCGGTTTCAACCGCTGGCTGAACAGTTACGCGGAGTATAGCGGTCCGCAGCGGTGAACCAGCACCCGACCGTCGAGGCCATCGTAGGCGAAACCGCCCCAAACCGGGAGGGATCAATGACCACTCCGCTTGCGATAGAAACCTTCGGACTGACCAAATACTACGGTCGCTCGCGCGGCATCATAGACGTGAGTCTGCAGGTGGAGAAGGGGGAAATCTTTGGCTTTCTCGGCCCCAACGGTGCCGGGAAAACGACCACCATCCGCCTGCTGCTGGACCTCATCCGTCCCACCCGCGGCCAGGCCCGCGTCCTGGGGCTGGACCCGCAGAAAGACGGAGTGGAGGTTCGCAAACGGGTGGGCTACCTCCCCGGCGAACTGGCCCTCTACCCCGACCTCACCGGTCGGCAACTGGTGGAGTATGCCGCCCACCTGCGGAACGGCGTCCCCCGGCAGGAGATCGCCCGCCTGGCCGACCATCTGGACATAGACCTGAACCGCCTCATCCGCACCCTCTCCCACGGCAACCGGCAGAAAATCGGCCTCATCCTGGCTATGATGCACCGGCCGGAACTGCTCATCCTGGACGAACCGACCACCGGCCTGGACCCCCTGATGCAGCAGGTGCTCTACGAACTGCTGGAGGAAGTCCGTCGGGAGGGCCGGACCGTCTTCTTCTCCTCCCACATCCTGCCCGAGGTGGAGCGGCTCTGCGACCGGGTCGGCATCCTGCGGGAGGGACGCCTCACCGCCGTGGAGACCGTCTCCGGCCTCAAGGCGCGCGCCCTGCGCCGGATGGACCTGATCTTTGACCGTCCCGTAGACCCCGAACCCTTCCGCTCCATCCCCGGCGTGACGGAAGTGACCGCCTCCGGCAACACCCTCCACGTCGCGGTGCAGGGGAGCCTGGACCCGCTGATCAAGGCCGCCGCACAGCACACCCTGATGAACATCGTCACCTACGAACCGAACCTGGAAGAAGTGTTCCTCGCCCTCTATCGGGAAGGAGGCTCCCATGCTGCGTAGTGTCTTCCTGAAAACCCTCTACGACCAGCGCAAGGCGATCCTGGGATGGGGTCTGGGACTGGCCGCCCTGGGACTGTTCACCGTCCTTTTCTACCCGTCCGTGAAAGAGGCAGGGGCATACTACGACCAGATGATGCAACTCATCCCCCGCGAGTACATGGCCTTCCTGGGGAACATCGCCTCCTTCACCCAAATAGACGGGTACATGACCGCCTCCCTGCTGGTCTACCTGCCACTCGTCCTGGCTATCTACGGTATCGGCCTGGCCGTCGGGCTGGTGACCGGCGAGGTGGAGAGCGGTACGATGGACCTCCTCCTGGCCCATCCCCTGCCCCGCTGGCGGGTGGTGCTGGAAAAGTACGCCGCGATGGCCGCCGCGCTGTTCGCCATCTGCCTGATTTTCGGCCTCACGTTGCTGGCGGGCGGTCTGATGATCCGCTCCCATACCTCCGATGTCTCCCCCATCCGCTGGCTGTTGGCGGGGCTGAACCTCTTCCCGCTGACGCTACTTTTCGGGTCGGTGGCCTTCGCCCTGGTCTGTGCCGTCCGCGGGCGCGCCGCGGCCGTCACCACCGCCACTACCCTGGCCGTGGGCAGTTTCATCCTCAACGGTATGGTGCCCCTCTCCGAAAAATTGCAACCGCTGGAGAAGTGGACGATTTACTACTGGTACACCGCCAGCAAACCGTTCACCACCGGCATCGTCCCGGAGCACGTCCTTATCCTGCTGGGGCTCTCCCTTCTCTGCCTGGGAGTGGGACTCGTTGGTTTCGGGCGTCGGGACGTTATCCCCTGAACTTCTCCTCTTCCTGCGCGTTCTGGTCGTCCTGCACGCGCTGATCACCCTCTGGCTGGCCCTCTACGGCCTGCATAGTTGGGTGTTGTTTTTGTTGTACTGGCGGCACCGACGGCGGTCCCCCACCCCACCAGATGTCCCGCCGGACCGGTGGCCCGTGGTCACGGTACAACTGCCCGTCTACAACGAACGGCACGTCATCCGGCGGGTGATAGACGCCGTGGCTGCGCTGGACTACCCCCGCGACCGGCTGGAAATCCAGATACTGGACGATTCTACCGACGAAACGACGCGCATCGCCGAGGCGCGGGCGGCCTTCTGGCGGGAACGGGGGGTGGATATCCGCGTCCTCCGTCGCCCCGACCGGACGGGCTACAAGGCCGGGGCGCTGGCGTGGGGATTGCGCCAGGCGCGCGGGGAACTGGTCGCCATCTTTGATGCCGACTTCTGCCCGCCCCCCGACTTTCTGCGGCGTACCGTTCCCCATTTCCTCGCCGACCCGCGCCTGGGAATGATCCAGACCCGCTGGTCGCACCTGAACGCCGAATACTCCTTCCTCACCCGCGCCGAGGCGCTGGCATTGGACGGCCATTTCGTCGTGGAACAGACGGCGCGCAGTTGCGCCGGCCTGCTGATGCACTTCAACGGGACGGGAGGCGTCTGGCGGCGGGCCTCCATTGAAGAGAGCGGCGGATGGCAGAGCGACACCGTATGCGAAGACCTGGACCTCAGTTACCGCGCCCAACTGCGGGGCTGGCGCTGCCTCTTCCTGCCCGACGTGGAGAGTCCGGCAGAACTCCCGCCGCAGATGCTGGCCTTCAAGCAGCAGCAGGCCCGCTGGGCGCAGGGGTCGGCCCAGTGCCTGCGGAAACTGACCCTTCCGCTCCTGAAAAGTCCCCGTATCGGCCCGGCACAGAAGATTGCCGGCCTGCTCCATCTGAGCGGATACCTCATCCATCCGCTCCTGGTCCTGTTGCTCCTGCTCACCCCCCCTACCCTCTTCGTCCCCAGCCCGCTGCAGCGCGTTTCGGGCCTGCTGGGGCCGATCTGCCTGGGGCCGATTCTGGTCTTTGCAACGGCGCAGCGGGCACTCTATCGGGACTGGCTCCGGCGGTTGCTGGCTTTCCCGCTCCTGACGCTGGTCGGGACCGGCATCGCCTGGAGCAACGCGCGGGCGATCGCGCGGGGGCTGGCCCGCTGGGGCGGGGACTTCGCCCGCACCCCGAAATTCCACCTGGAGGGGCGCCGGGGCGCCTGGCACACCAGTCGCTACCGGTTATCCGAGGACCGGGCCGCGGTCGGGGAAATCCTGCTGGCCCTCTACGCCCTGGGGACGGCCCTGGCCGCCTGGGAGTTGGGTCGGGCGGGCGTGATCCCGTTTCTGCTCCTCTACGCGGCCTCCTTCGGGCTGGTGGCGGGGGCCAGCCTGTCGGAGGCAGGGGGAAAAATGGTTCGGCGAATCCGGAAAGCCTGGCGAGAGGGGAGAATCTCCTGAGGCGCATCCCTACAAACGTTGCTCCACAAAAAATTTCTGGTATAATAAAAACAGGAGGTGGGATATGCTGAGCCGCCCGCGTTTTATGATCACCCGCCTGGCCGTCTGCAACTACCGCTCACTGGCAGACATCTCGCTGGAATTTTCCCCTCTCACCGTGCTGGTTGGGCCCAACGGCGCCGGAAAAAGCAACATTGTGGACGTCCTGCGGTTCGTCTCTGACATTCTGAAACTGGGAGAGGCCGGCCTTTCCGCTGGCCCAGGAGTCGGACGGCACGCTACGCGTGTTGGGCCTGTTGACTGCCCTCTACCAGGAACCGCCCCGCACGCTGATCGCCATAGAGGAACCGGAACTGAACATCCACCCCGGTGCCTTGCCGGTTCTGCGGGACGTGTTTCTGGAAGTTAGCCAGACCACTCAGATTCTGCTGACCACCCACAGTCCTGACTTGCTGGAAGGAATACCGCCGGAGAGCCTGCGAGTGGTGGAACGGGAACAGGGAATCACGCAAGTTGGCCCGGTCGCCCCGGACCAGATAGAAGCCATCCGGAGAAAACTGTTCCATCCCGGCGAAATTATGCGCATTGTTGGGCTATCGCGCGCAAAGGAGATGGTGGAGGTCTGACCTTGTCGCCCGTCATCGTCCCCATCGTGGAAGGGCACGGGGAAGTAGAGGCGGTACCGCTCCTGCTCCGCCGAATCCTGGGCGAGATTTTCCAGAACCGCGAATGGAAAGTTAGAAGACCGGTTCGGGCCGGGAGCGTGGATTCGTTTCGCAAGAGAATGGAACGTTATCTGGGACTTGCCCTCCAGGGAGAGTGCAATGCGATTATGGAGGCCCGATGACCCATCCTATGTATCCGGAAGCGATGGAAACTGTGGAGCAGTTGCGCGCGGCGCGGCTGGAGGTGGCGCGCCTGGCAGCCCAACTGAACCTGGCAGAATATGCCCTGCGCCTGGCCCAGGCACGGGTGGAGCGGGGGCTGATCAAGAAAGTGGGCGGTGAGAAGGCCCTCGCACCGTCGGCCGAAGATCGGGAGCGAATTTTTACCCTTGCTCTGGATGCCGACGAAGAGTACCAGGCCCGATTACGGGAACGGAACGAACTGGCGCTCCGGCTGGAAGAGGCGAAGGTGGAGGTCGCCTATCTGCGGGAGAAACTGAGCGTGATCCTGGCCACAATGCGGGCAGGGGAAGAAGTGGGGGAATGAAATCTGCGGCGGGCGGCTTCGCCGCCCGCCGCAGCCTGGTCCGCTTACTGGGCCGCCTTGCTCCAGAAACGAACCCCGTCCCTTACCTCGGAAATCACTGCTCCCTGCAGTTCCAGCACGTCCAGATGACCGATGATCTCCGAGACCGCCAGGAAGCGGTTCACCGGGTCCAGAGACGGGAAGAGCAGAAGGGAAAGGTCGTAGGCGGTCCGAGGGCTGTCCTGCAGCGATTCCAGCACCCGGCGGGAGCGCTGCTCGTGAAATTCCATCCGATGTGCCACCAGACCGGGGACGTCGGTGATGAACGGGCCATGCCCCGGCAGGGCCATATCCACCGGCAGTTCCGCCACCCGACGCAGTTGGGCCAGATACTCCACCAGTCGGCGCGGGCGCTCCTCTCCCTCCCGCTCCGGGGGCTCCACAATGGGGTTGGAAGAGATATCCCGCAGGAGATGGTCGCTGGAGAGGAGTAACCGCCGCCGGGGCTGATAGAGGCAGATCAGCCCTCCGGCATGGCCGGGCGTATGCAGGACCCGCCAGTCCTCATCCCCCAGACGAACCGTATCCCCATCCTCCAGCGCGCCGGTGGGCTTTACCGGTCCAGCAAATCGGCCCATCCCCCGGCGCAGACGATCCACCTGAAGAATCTCCTCAGGCGGCATTCCCGATTCCCGCATCAGGTCGGCATAGAAGGCCAGCCGCCGCTCCCTCTCGTCCTCGTAGTCAGCCAGCAGGGGGAAATTGAGCGAATGAGTGAGCACCGCCGCGCCGGAGGCATCCACCACTTCCGCCGCCATTCCGCAGTGGTCGCTGTGGGCGTGGGTGATGATGAGCCGCCGAACGTCGCGGAGAGCATAGCCGCGCTCGGCCAGCGCCGCCGAAAGCGCCTCGCGCGCTGGCTCAAATCGCGGTCCCACATCAATTAACGTCAGGTCGTCCCCTTCGGCCAGATAAACGTTGACCGGCCCCACCGGGAAGGGAGTGGGAATGGAAAAGACGCGCAGATAAGTCGGCAGGGTATCCGGCATATAACCCTCCCACGGCAGAAGAACGGTTTTGACCGGCGTCTATCGCCGTCCCGAGGCCGCAATGGAACGGGTGTTTTCCTCAATGGCGATGAACAGAGCGATCCCCTCGCCCGCTCCGTAGAGGGTCAGGGCAATAAATCCTCCGTAGAGCAACACGAAGAGACCAACAGCCACTCCGCCAATGAGCCCTCCTGCCTGCGGTAACGGTGTGCCCAGTTGCCGTTCCAGTTCTTGAGTCATCGCACCGCCGGCAACCCCGACCAGGCAGGAGCCCAGGGCGCCCAGGATAGTAAAGGCAGCGACAATCCCGCCGAAGACTTTGTATATCACGCTGAGAATGCGGAGAACCAGGAAGCGCCGGGGCACCGAGACGGGCACAGCGGGCATCGCGGGCCCGACATCCGCGGGTTGCCAGGCGACCCGCCCCGGGGCCGGTGGAACCGCCGCAACAGATGCCCCCTCCATCTCGGCGGGCAGAGGAGCACCGCACTGAACGCACAGGCGTGCCCCGGGAAGGTTCTCTGTCCCGCACTGCGCACATCGCATGGGTCACCTCCAGATGAGAAATGAGCGGGCGGCGGGCGGCTCTGCCGCCCGCCGCCCCAACCCCACATCATATCGGTCGGAAGTACAGGATGTCCGTGATGCTCCCCCGCCGCTCCCCCGCATCCTTGAAGACCGCCTCCACACACATCCCGATGCACACCTCGTCCGGGTCCACCTCCCCCAGGTAGTGGACCAGCCCCCCGTCCGTGCCGTCCAGTTGCACAAAGGCAAGAACCTGCGGCTCCGGCAGGAGGTTACCGTCCAGGTCCAGATGGACAACGGTGAAGGTGTGCACCCGTCCTGTCGTCGGCACCTCCACCCATTCCTCCAGATGGGCGAAGCAGCGCTCGCAGTAGAGGCGGGGCGGGACGTAAATCAGATCGCACGAAGGGCAGCGCGTGCCCCAGAAACGACCGTTCTCCTTTATCTCCCGGAAGAACCGCTCCCCGGCAATGCCCACCGTATAGCGGCTCTGGATGGGGATTTCGCCGTACCAGAGTTTGGTCTGGTCGGGGTGAATGACTCGTTCCAGCAGAGACATTGTGCGCCTCCTACTCCAGCGGTTTGAAGTAGCGGATGTCGGTGATGGCGCCTTCCCGCTCCTCCGGGGGCTTCCAGACCGCCCGCACCCGCATACCGATCCGCACCACCTGCGGGTCCACCTCCCCCAGCAGGTGGAGAATGCCCATCCCCGGCGACGCGCCGTCTATGGCGATGACGGCCGGAATCAGGGGATGCTCCAGCCGGACCATATCCCAGCGGATATAGCAGATAGAGAAGGTGATGACGGTGCCGGTATCCTGCAGGGGTACCCAGAGGTCAGTGGGGGCGAAACACTGTTCGCAGAACATGCGCGGCGGGATCATCACCCGCCCGCAGGAGGGACAGTGGCGGCCCACCAGCCGCCCCTGCTTCAGTTCGGCCAGATACCGGCCGATGGCGATCCCGGCATCCCAGGCGTAGCGGGCTTTGGGCACCCAGGTCTCAAAGAGCACCCGCCCTTCGGTAAAATCCTCTTCGCTCAGGTAGACGGTGTCATACACGTGTTCTTTCATCTCACACCCCCAGTACGATAACCGTACTGACCTGCATCAGGTCGCCCCAGGCCTGGGCGACGCCGCGCTTGGGCTGACCGGGCACCTGTCGGGCGCCGGCCTCGCCGCGCAGTTGCCAGAAGAGTTCGGCGACCTTCATCAGGGCCGCGGCGGCGATGGGATTCCCTACTCCCAGCAATCCCCCGCTGGGGCAGACGGGCAGGTCGCCATCCCGCTGGGTGATCCCCAGCGCGGTCGCCTCCGCCGCCTTGCCCTCGTCAAACAGCAACAGACCCTCCAGGTGATGCAGTTCCTTGTAGTCAAAGGGGTCGTAGGGCTCGGCGATGTGGATTTGCTTGCGCGGCTCGGTGATCCCGGCCATTTTGTAGGCCATCCGCGCCGCCTCCTCCACGTAGGTCGGATAGGAGAGGTCGCGGTTGGTCCAGTAGGCCGTATCCAGGTTCCAGCCCACGCCCTCTACCCAGACGGGCTTGCTGGTCACCCGCCGGGCGACGTGCTCGGCAGCCATCACAATCGCCACCGCCCCGTCGGTCACCGGCGAGACGTCCAGCCGCTGCACGGGCCAGGCCAGCACCTCCGAGTTCAGGACGTCCTCCACCGTGATGTGGGGGTCGCCCAGGAGGGCCGCTGGATGGTCGGCCGCGTTGCGCTTGTTCTTGACCGAGACCAGGGCGATGTCCCGCTTGGAGAGCCCGTAGCGGGTCATGTAGGCGTTCATCTCCAGGGCGAAAATCCAGAGGAGGTTCGGTCCCAGCGGGCGTTCGGTGGTATGGTCAAAAATGGTGATGAACGCCCCCTGGGGATGGGGCTGGCAGGAGGACATTTTCTCCTCCGCCACCACCAGCACGGTGTCAAAGAGGCCGCTGGCGATATGGTACCAGCCCTGGATGGCGGAGAAAACGCCCGTGCCGCCTCCCACGAATCCGCGGATGACCGGCTTGCCCCAGCCACCGCAGCCGTCGGAGAGGTATTCGGTTTTCATATGGAGGCCGTCAAAGGCCTCCGGTGCGGAGCCGATGACGACGGCGTCAATGTCGTCCAGGGTCATCTCGCAGGATTCCAGCGCTTTGCTGGCGGCCTCCCAGGCCTGTTCCTTTCCGGTTTCCTGGGCGCGGCGGACGAACTTCGTCATCCCCGCGCCGACAATCGCAACCCGATTCCGTCCCATGGTAAGACCTCCTTAGGTCAGATGCTTTGCCGCAGAGAGCGCAGAAGCGCGGCGCACTTCAATGGCAGCACCAATGATACCCTCCGTGATTTGATTCAGCCTTTCTGCCTCAACCATCTCTGCGTGCTCTGCGTTCTCCGCGGTGATTTATACGCTCAGGATGACAGCGGCGCCGGAGGTGGTGGGGACGCCGCGCCAGCCGAAGGCCAGACCCACTTCGGCCCCCTCCACCTGACGCCGTCCGGCCTCGCCCCGCAGTTGTAGCACCACCTCCAGAACCCGCGCCAGTCCGGAGGCATTCAGGAGGTGGCCCACCCCCAAACTTCCACCGGAGGGGTTGACGGGGAACTCGCCGTGGATCTCCGTCCCGCCCTCCAGCGTCCACAGGCCTGCCTCGCCCGGTCGGCAGAGACCCAGGGCCTCCAGGTGCTGGAGTTCCTTGTAGGCAAAGGTGTCGTCCACCTCGGCGAAGTCAATCTCGGCGCGCGGGCTCTTGATCCCGGCAGTGCGGTAGGCCATCCGGGCCGCCAGGTAGGCATACGATGCCTCGCCCCAAGGACGGCTCTCCAGCGTGGGCGTGTCGTTGGCCCAGCCGATGCCCCGAATCCAGATCGGCCGGTCGGTGAGGGCGCGGGCCGTGGTGCCGTCGGCCACGACCAGGACGATCGCCCCGTCGGCATAGTCGGCGCACTGCAAGCGGGTGAGCGGCTCCGCCACCGGGTCCGACCCCAGCACCGCCTCCACGCTCAGTTCCGCCCCGTACCCCGCCAGCGGGTTGAAGAGCGCGTTGGCCCGGTTCTTCACCACCACGCGGGCACACGCCTCCAGCGGGGTCGCCGTCTCCGCCAGATACCGGCGCATCTCCATCCCGGCAATGACATAGGGATGAAAAGCCAGCGGGCGGTTGTAGACGGGGTCCATCGCGTAGGCCAGGATGTGGGGCAAGGTGAGGACGTTGGACGCCTTGCTGTGGGCCTCCACGACCACCACATCAAACTGGCCGGTGAGAACCTGCATCACCGCCGCGGCCAGGCCGTGGATGCCCCCGCCGGTGATGGTGTGATTGGGGCGGAGTGCCCCACCCAACTGGTCGGGAGTGTATTCGTTAAAGATACTGGTCCCTTCCAGGAAGTCCTCCGCCACGGTGACAAAACTGTCCACGTCTCGGCGGGGATCAATGCCGGCGTCCTCGTAGGCGCGGACGGCGGCTTCGTACATCATCTCCTTGTAGGAGAGGTCGGGCGTGATGGAACGGAATCCGCTCCACCCCACCCCTACGATGGCGACTTCTCGGAGCATAGTCACCTCCT
>CAKZOY010000537.1 GCA_937138275.1 uncultured Chloroflexota bacterium | reverse complement strand
GACAGCAAAGCGGGCCTGGGGAGCCGGGTGGACCGTCACGAGCACATTGGCAAAGGACTGCTGAGCCTGGAAACGTTCCGCCTGGTGGTCAACGACGCGCGCTTCGCCGACCTGCCGGGGCTCCTGGAGACCCCCAAGAGCGACGACCTGCATGAGGATATAGAAAACCTGCGCGTTCTCCGCTCCTTGATCCAGACCTGACCGATGCCCATAGAGATTCCACCCCACTGGGAGCAACTCAGCCTGGAGGGCTTATCGGGCGTACTGATGGTCATCGGTGCGCCGGATACGGGCAAATCCACCTTCGCCCGTTATCTGTACACCCGGCTCTGCGCCTGCCACGAGCGGGTCGGGTTCATAGACGGCGACATCGGTCAGGCCAGCCTGGGCCCGCCGACCACGATGACGCTGGTAGTCCGGCAATCTGGGGAGACGGATTTCCCCCCAGGTGGCCCGCGCACCCGCTTCTTCGTCGGCGCGACATCGCCGCGCGGGCACATGCTCCCCACCGTGATCGGTCTCTATAAACTGGTCCGGCGGGCGCAGGAACTGGGAGCGACCGCTGTGGTGGTGGATACCACCGGCCTGGTCGCCCCGGAGCAGGGAGGCCTTATCCTGAAGCACTCCAAAGTGGACCTGCTGGAGCCGAGCGCGGTCTTCGCCATCCAGCGGGGATGCGAGTTGGAGCCTGTTCTGGTCCCGCTGCGCCGCTCGGCCCGTACGCGCGTCGTAGAACTTCCTCCGGCATCCGCCATTCGGCCGCGGGATATGGTCACCCGTCGGGCGTACCGGGCCCGTCTCTTCGCCCGCTACTTCGCGAATGCCTATCCCCTGGAAATCTCCTGGGCCCGCCTGGCGGTTTTCCCGGCGCCCTGCTTTGGTCGGGGGCAACTGGTTGCACTGGAGGACGCCCACGGTTTTGCGCTGGCCCTGGGCGTTGTGCAGGAAGTAGACCCCGTCCGACAGACTGTCCTGCTTCTCACCCCTGCCCATTCCCTGGAAAAGGTAGACGCCATCCGCCTGGGGGATATCTGGCTCAACCCGCAGACGTGGGAAGATTCCCGCTGGGGAAACACAGGCGACCGGCCCACTTTCGGTGCCGGTCGCCTGCCGGAGAAAGAAGACCTTCGCTGAGCGTCCGCTATCCGGACTCAAAATAATACCCCTCGCCCCGAACAGTGTGAATATAGCGGGGGGAATCTGGGTCCGGCTCTATCTTCCGACGCAGGCGGTAGATATACTGCTTCACCAGGTCCGGCTCCCCGACATACTCCGGTCCCCAGACCTGAGCAAGGATGGCGTCCGCGCTCATCACCCGCCCCGGATAGCGCATCAGAAGACGGAGAACCTTGAACTCATTGGGAGTCAGATAAACCTTTCGCCCCTCTATCTCTAATTCATGGCGTCCGCAGTCCAGCATCACGGATGGAGAGGGGAAAATGACCTGCCCCTCTTCGCCTTTACGCTCTATACTCCTTCGGAGCGATGCCGTTAGCCGGGTGAGCAATTCCATATGGTGAAACGGTTTGACCAGATAATCGTCCGCCCCTGCGGCGAACCCTGCCACAATATCCTCAATATTCGCCTTCGCGGTGACGAAGACGATTGGCACCTCTGTAAGATCTCTCATCCGGCGGCAGACTTCAAAGCCGTCCATACCCGGCATCATCACATCCAGGAGAATGGCGTCCGGGTGGTGCTGATACGCGGCCCGAAGTCCCGAAGGGCCATCGCGGGCCAGGATCACCTCAAAACCCGCAGAGGTCAAAATGATTTGCAACATTTCCAGCATCTCGGTCTGATCATCCACCACCAGCACGCGCAGCTTGCGGGCCATAGACCCCCCCCTCTCAGCGATGAAAAGTTGAGATATAGCGACCGGGGAGAGTCACCGTGGAAGTCAAGGCAAGGGAAGCTCAAAGGTTGCGCGGGTGCCGCGACCGGGGCTACTTTCTATCTGAAAACGTCCTCCCAGTATCTCCACCCGCTCCCGAAGGGTTTCTAACCCCATTTTTTCCGCCGTTGCACTTCCCTTGCCCAATTCGCTCATCTCAAACCCGGTGCCATCGTCTTCCACGGAAACCAGAATCCGGTCCTCACCAAGGTCTACATTAACCTGGGCACGGTTCGCCTCCGAGACTTCCCGTGCATTAACCAGCAGTTCCTGGATTACCCGAAATACCGTGACTTCCTTATGAGAGGCGAAACGGCGCTCCCGTCCGGTAATCGTCAGGTTCACCCGCAGTCCGTCCCCTTCCCCTATGTCCTCAATATAACGCCGCAACGTGGGCACTAAACCCAGATCGTCCAGCATCATCGGACGGAGATTGGAGATGAACTTTCGCACCCGCTGAAAAGTAGCGGTCACGGTGGTCTTTAAATTCGCCAGTTCGGCCCGCGCTCGCTCCGGGTCAACTTCAAACAACCGCTCACAGATTTCCGCCTGAAGGACCAGGTTTGTCAACGCCTGAGCCGGACCATCGTGCATCTGACGGGCCAGAATCTGGCGTTCTCGCTCCTGCGCCTCAATGGCCCGTACAACCGCAGGAACCGATTCGGGAGCCCCCTGTGTTCGCTCTTCGGGGAAAGGGCTCTCCTGGAAGGACTCCGGTATTTTCTGGAGAAGGCGGGCATATCGCTGGAGATGGCGCTGATCGGACTGCAGTTTTTCTAACTGCCCCCGCATCGTGAACAGGCGCTGCTGGACCTCTATCAGCGCCTGGTATGCGTCGCGGATATCCTGACGGGGAATGGTATCAAAATGGGCCTCCACCTGCTGAAGACGGTTAGCGGCCTGTGTACTGCGTTGAGCCAGACGGTCCACCTCGCCGGCCGATTGCTGAATCAGTATATCCACTTCTTTTAATTCCGTCTGAATTTGTGCATACTCTTTTCGGCATTCTTCCAGAAATGCCTGTATCGGGTTAGGGGCAGATGAAGTCATAGTACACTTTCTCCTGGCTCATTTGCAGTTAGGCAAGGATCTCCGGCTTCACAACTCATCCTTTGGAGAGGAACGCAGAGGAATCCACCCGTGGCGCAAGGCGTAGACCGTCGCCTGGGTGCGGTCAGCAACTCCCAGTTTCTCCAGAATCGCTGTGACATGGTTTTTCACCGTCTGATGACTGATGCCCAGACGGTAAGCGATCTCTTTGTTGCTCAGCCCCGCTACCATCAGGCGCAGTACTTCCATCTCTCTGCTGGATAGAGGGGCCAGATACCGATCTTCGGGCAATACGTCCCCCCCGAACTGGCGATACCGTTCTCTCAACCAGACACCCAGTTCCCGCTCCGTCAACACCGTTTCGCGCAATACATACCGACCTGCATGCACGTGACGAATGGTTCGCACCAGTTCCTGGGGACTCACATCTTTAGAGTGGTAGGCGGATGCCCCGGCTCGTATCGCATGGTAAATCTGCTCCTCGTCATCGTAAGCCGTGAGAATAACAACGCCGACTTCCGGATGAGCCCCCTTGATACGATAAGTAGCCTCCAACCCATTAGTCCGGGGGAGATTCACATCCATAATGACAACATGAGGGGATAAGCGACTTACCTGCTCCACCGCTTCTTCCCCGTCCGATGCCTCGCCGACGATTTCTATGTCCCCCTCAATAGCAATTACCCTCCGCAGTCCCTCGCGAAAGAACGGGTGGTCATCCACAATAAGCACCCGGATCCCGCTCATGGCCCCCCTCCTTGCTGCGTCTCCATCTGCCGCCAACGGGTTCTCACTTTTCAGAGGACTTCCACGAATAGTATACCACAAATACTGCAAGATGTGTACTGTAAAACCCGCCACAGGGCTTGTGCAGTAAATCGTTTTGAGGGAGCGGCGCGCCTGTGAAAAGAGGGAAAGTAGGGGCGGCAAAGCCGCCCCCACAAACCCCACACCCACCCTTTTCCCAGGCGGGGCGAATTGCCGCGCAAGCGCCGTACATTCCACTGGACAAACCAGCCTGGACGGATATAATAGTATCCATACCTGCAAAGGATAGCCGTATGACTCACTGCCCCAGTTGTGGACGATTCATCGGCCCTTACGAGGCTTGCCCATACTGTGGTGCCCGGCAGACTCCTCGCGTCTCCCTGCGCGCGGTGAAGTGGACCGCCGTCCTGCTGGCTACCGTCGGGCTGACCCTCCTGTGGTTGTTCGCCACCCGGGCCCCGCTGCCCCGTATTTCCGTCAACCAGGCCACCTCCACGATGAACTTTGCCTATGTGGAGATCGCCGGTCAGGTTGTGCGCGGCCCCACCTACAACCCGGATTCCCAATCCCTCTCCTTCACCGTGGACGACGGCAGTGGTCAGATGCGCGTCTGGGCATTCCGCGATGTCGTGGAACAACTACGCTCCCGGGGGCGCACCCCAGGCCTGGGCGACAGGGTCATCGTGGCTGGCACCCTGCGGGCGCGGGAGGACGACATCTCTCTCACCCTCAACGTCCCCGAACACCTGGATGTCCTGCGTCCGGAGGCCGAAGAGCGCACCATCGGTTCCATCACCGCCGACGACTTTCTCCAAAGGGTGCGGGTGCGGGGCCAGATATGGGACATCCGCGAGCCCTACCCCGGCCTCACCATCATCACCCTGCGGGATGCCACCGGCGCCATAGACGTGGCAGTGGATAGCAGCCTCCAGTGGCTGACGGGTGGCCTCCACCCGCTGGAAATCGGGCAGTCTGTGGAGACGGTCGCCACCGTCACCCTGTACCGGAACACCCCCCAACTGGTCCCGCCGTCGGCACGGGACGTTGCCCCGATTCCGGAGACGGTCTCCGTTGCCAAGGAGCGGGCCATCGGCACCCTCACCCCCGAGGATGAGGACCGAATGGTCACCGTCCGGGGAACGACGGAACGGGCCCGGCCTTTCTCCGCCGGATACCGGCTAGTCCTGAACGACGGTACCGGTTCGGTGACCGTCGTCCTCTGGCAGGACATCTACCAGGCCCTTCCCGACCCGTCATCCTTGAAGGAAGGGGCGGAGGTAGAAGTCACCGGCGAAGTCACCCTGTATCGGGGCGAACTGGAAATCATCCCCTCCCGCCCGCGCGATGTGGTCGTACATGCCGGGGCTCCGACGGCCCCATCGGTTCGCTCCCTTCCCATCGGCGCGCTGGAAAGCGAACCGCTGGGGTCCCTGGTGACGGTGGAAGGGGCCATCGTGGCAGCGGACTCCTTCCGCGAGGGCTTCCGGCTCACCCTGAACGACGGCACCGGCGAGGTTATCCTGCTCCTCTGGCTGTCGGTCTACGACGAAATAGCGGGAGCGCAGGACCTGCGAGAGGGTACAAGGGTTCAGGCAACCGGGGCCCTGGAGGAATACGAGGGCCAGCGGGAAGTGGTGCCCTCCCGGGGCGACGATGTGCGCATCACCGCCCCCGGCGCGACCGACATCCCGCTGCGCGCCATCGGTGCTCTCACAACTGCCGATGTGGGAACAGTGGTAACCGTAGAGGGGACCGTCACCCGTGCCGAACCGTTCTCCCAGGGCCAACGGGTCTGGATAGAGGACGAGAGTGGCAAGGTGATGCTACTGCTCTGGGAAAACATCTACAGCCGGATACCCGGTCGGGAACGACTTGTGCCAGGGACGCGCGTGCGGGCCGCGGGGTTTGTGGAAGAATACCGGGGCACCCTGGAGGTTATCCCTCGCCTGCCAGGAGAAGTGATCATCCTCCCGTAGTCTTTTTGTAACTGTTCAGGCTGTTGTCCTTTAGCGATTGAAATCGCCCCTCAAGGGCTTGCAGTCGGGCGTCCACCGGCGTGGACGCCGCCCCGGCGACCGCGCAGGCGGTCGCCCGGCACGAAGTGCCCTCCAGGGGCGGTTTCAACCGCGGCTTTTTTACACCGCCGAGAACGCCGAGTTCGCAGAGATCGGGCATCCAATACCCAATGCCCAATTTCCCGATCCCTACTAGGAGGCAAAATGGCCGGAAAATACCGGACTTTTTGGGTAGTTATTGCCCTCGGGCTGATTTTGTTGACCGGTTGCGGCGGGCAGGCCGCGCCCACTCCCACCCCACTCAGTTTGCCGCCCACCCGCCCGTCTGCCACACCGACCATCCCACCGTCTCCCACGCCCCTCCCGCCGACGGCGACGTCCACCCCACGCCCCACCCCGACGGCTCTTCCGTCGCCCACACCGGAACCGTCTCCGACCCCAATCCCATCCACGCCCACTCCGATCCCTGTGGTCATCACCCCCATCCGCGCCCTGCCCGAGCGGATGGGCCAGGAAGTCACGGTGGAAGGGAAAGTCGTCGCCGCCGCCTCTTTCTCCAAAGGCTTCAAATTCACTCTGGACGACGGCACAGGGCAGGTAACGCTCGTCATGTGGCACAACGTCTACGACGATTGCTGGGATGCGCGCAAGATCAACCTGGGCGCACAGGTGCGGGCCACCGGCATCGTCGGAGAGTACGAGGGGCAACTTCAGGTTGTGCCCGAATGGGGGCGGCAGGTGAAGGCGCTCCGGGCCGCCGCGCCGTCCGCCCCTGCGCGCCAGATCGCTTCCATCACCGCCGCCGATGAGGGGCAACGGGTGATGATTGAGGGAACGGTCGCCCGGATAGAGAAAGGGGAAACCTACGTCCGGCTCTTCGTCAACGACGGGAGCGGGGAGATGCTGGTTTTTATCTGGACCAATGTCTACGAGCGCATCCCTGACCGGGAGCGGCTGGATACCCCCGGGACCCCCGTGCAGGTGGTGGGGACCGTCGCCATCTACAAGGGAACGCTGGAGGTCATCCCGACGCTCCCGTACGACGTGATTGTCCGGTAGCGATCCATGGACCCGCTGGAAGCGATTCAATCCCTGCTCTTCGCCCTGCTGGGTGCGCTGGTGGCGGTACCGCTCTCGGTCGTCCCGGCGCTCCACATCTACAACGTAGCGGGATTCCTCGTCCTGGGAACGGCCGCCCTGGGGCCGTTTCTGCCGCCGGAGCATCTGGCGATGCTCTTCTTAGGGATGATCACCGCCTACGCCATCCTGAATACCATCCCCAGCATCTTCTTCTCTGCCCCCGACGAGTCCATGGTCTTCATCGTCCTGCCAGGACAGAAGTACCTGATGCAGGGGCGGGGGTACGAAGCGGTGGCGCTGACCGGCATCGGCAGCCTGGGAGGGATCGCCGTCCTGTTCCTGATGACCCCCATCGCGCCGCACCTCTTCCCGGCCCTGCGCGCCATCCTCCAGCAGCATCTGCACTGGGTTTTGTGGACGGTCATTGCCTTTATGGTGATGTCCGAATGGCCCAAGGGGAGCGATCGGGCCCCGGCGGGGTGGCGGCGCTGGTGGGACGGCTGGCGCAATCTGGTCGCCGGGCTGGTGACGCTGTTGCTTTCCGGTCTGCTGGGCTTCGTCCTGATGTACCGCACCATCCTGCCGGTGCATGCGGCCTACCAGAACCTGCTCCCGGCCTTTGTGGGCCTCTTCGCCGTCCCGTGGGTGCTGCAGAACCTGCTGGCGCGGGTGGAACTGCCGCCTCAGTACATATCCCGCGACGTGGATGCGACTCCGGCACTCATCGGGCGGGGGGTCTTCGCCGGGACGCTGGGCGGGCTGTTCGCCGCCTTCTTCCCGGTGGTGACGGGCGGGATCGGCGGGCTTCTGGCCGGGCACGCCACTGCCCAACGGGATGACCGGTTGTTCATCCTCTCCCAGGGCGCGTCCAAAGTGGTCTACTATGTGGGCGGATTCCTGCTCTTCTTCGTCCCCGGCCTGTACCTCACCCGCGGCGGGATGGCCTGGATGTTGAGCACCCTGTGGCGGTCGTACACACCGCAGACCTACTACCTGGCCGTGGCGGCCGTCCTGCTGAGCGGTGTCCTCTCCTACTTTCTGCTCCTGCTCCTGACGCGCGGGGTGATCCGGGTAATGGGGAAAGTCTACTACCGTCACCTCAGCGCGGCCGTACTGGTCTTCCTGATCCTCGTGGTGATGGCAGTGCCTGCGCTGGGAGAATCTCTGGGCAGGCGGGGGGGGAATCCTGTCCAGCCGATAGACATCCTACGGGCCGCGCTGGGCGGGCTGGCGATCTGTGCCGTCGCCACCGGCATCGGGCTGATCCCCGTCCTCTGGGGCGCGCGGCGGATGAACGCCATGGGCCTGCTCCTGCTCCCCATTGCAATGAACATGTCCGGATTCGGCGCGATGGTGGCAGGCTGGTTAGGATTACTTCAGTAACACAGAACACGGAGTAGGGAGTAGGGAGTA
>CAKZOY010000536.1 GCA_937138275.1 uncultured Chloroflexota bacterium | reverse complement strand
CCCGAATTCCGAACCCCGAATCCCGAATTCCGAACCGCCATCTTTGTGGGGACGGCCGCCGACCCGCTGGGGGGCAAGACCCCCTGGGGGGAGATCGCCGCCCAACTGGGGGTCTACGAGGTCCTGCGCGAGCACGACATCAAGCGCCTCTCGCCGGGCAAAGACCGCCTGCACGCGCTCCTGGGCGACTGGCCGACGCTGATTCTGATGGACGAGATTGCCGAGTACGCAGTCAAGGCCAGGGACTACCAGGGCCAGGTGATGGCGTTCTTTCAGGAACTGACCGAGACGGTGAAGGTGCTGCCCCGCTGTGCGCTGGTGGTGACGCTGCCCTCCAGCGCGCCGTATGGCGAGGAGGGGGAACGGGCGCTCAGCCAGTTGCAGCGCATCTTCGGGCGGGTGGAGGCCATCTACACCCCAGTGGAGGGGGAGGAGGTCTACGAGATCATCCGCCGCCGCCTCTTTGAGGGCGCGCCCGACCAGGACGAGGTCGCCCGCACCGCCAACACCTACTGGGAGATGTACCAGCGGTTGGGCGACGACGTCCCGCGGGAGGTGCGCGAACCGACCTACCGGGAGAAACTGGGCCGCGCCTACCCCTTCCATCCGGAACTGATAGACATTCTGTTTGAGCGCTGGAGCACCTACCCGTCCTTCCAGCGCACGCGGGGCGTCCTGCGTTTCCTGGCCGAAGTGGTGGCGGACCTCTACCGGCGGGAGCATGCGGCCCCGCTGATCCAGCCCGCGCACATCAACCTGACCCAACCGGCGATCCGGCGGGAACTCCTCAAGCACATCGGCAACGAATACGAGGGCGTCATCGCCGCGGACATCGCCAACAGCAACGCCAAAGCGCAGAAGATAGAGCGGGAGATGGGGTCGGAGTACGCGCGCTTCAACATTGCCACCGGCCTGGCGACGGCGATCTTTTTCAGTTCCTTCAGCGGGGCGGAGCGGAAGGGGACGAGCATCCAGCGGTTGCGGCTGGCGGTCCTGCGCGAGGGCATCCAGCCCGCCCTGGTGGGCGATACCCTGCAACGGCTGGAGGGGGAACTCTGGTACCTGCATGTTGAAAAGGGCTTCTACTGGTTCTCCAGTCAGCCGAACCTCAACCGCATCATCGTGGAGCGGGAAGGGACGGTCCAGGACGACCAGATCAGGGAAGAACTGCGGCAGCGGATGAAGTTGATCGCCGGTTCACAGATATCGGTCTTCCTCTGGCCGCGCGACTCCCAGGACGTGCCGGATACCCGGGAGATGAAGTTGGCAGTCCTTTCCCTGGACCACCCGCGCCAGAGCAGCGCCACCGAGCGGTTTGTGGAGGAACTGCTGAGCAAATGCGGGCAGACGTTCCGCGTCTACCGCAACACCCTGACCGTGCTGGCGATAGACGAGAACTACATCGTCAACCTCAAACAACGGTTGCGGCGGACCCTGGCGTTGCGCTCCATCCACGACGACAAGGCCCTGATGCGGCAACTCTCGGAGGAGAACCGCAAGGCGCTGGAGAGCAAACTGAAAGACAGCGAAGGGGGGGTGGAATTTGAACTGTTCTCCGCGTACCGCTACCTGGCGAAGGCGGGGGATGGGGGGACGCTGTGGATAGATATGGGGATGGCAACCGTTGGCGAACGGACGAGGCTGGCGGAACGGGTGTACCAGTACCTGCGGCAGGAGGAGTACCTGGCGACCCGTATCTCGCCCCAGCGGGTGCTGGATAAGACCCTGCGGCCGGATGAAGAGGAGAAACCGTTGAGGGAAGTGATGGACGCCTTCTGGCGCTATCCCCACCTGCCGATGGTGGATAACGATCGGCTGGTTTTAGATGCCATTCGGCAGGGGATACGGGAGGGGCTTTTTGGCGTGCGCGCTGGAGAGCGGGTCTACTTTCGGCAGGACGTGCCCGATACCGCGCTGGACCCTGAGGCCATTCTGGTGCGCCGGGTGGAGATTTCTCCGGAAGCGGCGCCGTCGCCGGAGATCGCTCCGGAGCCCGTCGGGGTGGCGGTGGGGGTGGTGGAGCGCCCCGCCGGGCCGCCGCCGGGGGCGCCCCCCTCCGGCCCGCAGACCTACACCCTTCGGGCCCGCGTCCCCTGGGAGAAGTTTTCCGACCTGATGCGGGGGGTCATTACGCCCCTGCAGGACGAGAGCGAGGAACTGGTCATAGAAATCCACCTGCGGGCCCGCTCGCGCGCGGGCGGCTTCCAGAAAACGACCATAGACCAGAAAGTCCGCGAGACCCTCCGCCAGATCAACGCGCAGGTCCAGGAAGACCTCCTTGCCGATGAGACATAAAGGTTTTGGCGCTGGCGGCCTTCGGCCGCCAGCGCCAAAGCCCTTACCTTTCTCCCCCTTCTAAGCGGTGGGTTTCAAAACCGCACTTAAGTTTGCGCCTGTGGGGTGAGGTTCCCTCTCCCCTACAAGTACCGCTGCACCACTGCGACGACGTCGGGGTAATCAATCCCCAGCCGCTTCAGCGTCTCCAGCGTGGGGACGCCATCGGGCGTCCAGCCCCGGCGGGCGTAAACGGCATCCTTCAGCCGCTCGTACTGCTCCTCCCGATACTTCCGCAGCATGGCCAGTTTCTCCGGGGTGGTCATCTTCTCCGGGTCCAGCCCCAGGAGTTCCCGCAACTGCTTGTCGTACCGCTCGGCCCGGGATTCGTACTCCTCCACCGTCACCGGCCCCATGGAGCGATACGGGACGTTGTCGTGCTCCCGACGGCCATAGCCCCGCCGCAGGTTGAAGACCCGCTGGAAGTTGTACACCCGCTCCGACATCGTGATCAGGTCGTCCAGTGCGATCTCTTTCCCCGTCACCCCGGCGAAAATCTCCAGGTAGTTCTGGACGTGGGCCATAATCTTCGCCGGTTCGGGGGTGTATTTGTTGTCCGGCGGGATGATGTCGTTCCAGGGAAGTTTGCAGTGGCCCACCAGACCGAACCAGGTGCGGAACATCGGGAAGTAGTGGAGCGCCTCCGCCTTGTCCTCAAAGGTCGGCAGGAGGTTGCTGACCATGTCCATAAAGATGAGCCAGGCCTCGTCGTGCTGGGGGCCCTTGTTGGTCAGGCCGTAGCCGCCCTGCTGGGCCAGCGACTCTTTGGAGACGTACTCGGAGTATTCCAGCCCCTTCGCCTCCATGCCGATGTCCTGGAGGAACTGGGAGTCGGCGCCGAAGTGCTCTACGAAGTACTGCTTCATCCAGCGGATGCCCTGCCCGGCGATTTTGCCGAAGCCCTCCCCGCGGGCCATCTGGTGGAGCATCTCCAGGACGGCATCGGCGTTGCCGAAGCGTAGTTCCAGCCCGCCGGTCTTCTCTTCGTCCAGGATGCCTGCCTCGTAGCACTCCATCACGAAGGCGGTCAGCGTGCCGAAGGAGATGGTGTCTATACCGTAGGTGTCGCAGTAAAAGTTGATTTCCAGGATGGCATCCGGGTCAAAGATGCCGCAGTTGGAGCCGACACCGGCTACTGTTTCGTATTCGGGGCCGTCCACGATGACCTTCTGTCCCTTGTACGGGCCGGTGCGGACGGTGTAGCCGTCCACCGCGTGGGAGCAGGCCATCGTGCAGCCGTACCAGCAGCCGTCGGGCAGCCCCTGGGTGAAGCGGGCCTCCCAGACGTCGCCGTTGATCTGGCGAGCGTCGGGATGGGAGCCGTATTTGAAGTTGTGGACGGGGAGGAGGTCGTAGTCGCTCATAATCTGGACCAGGTACGGCGTCCCCCGGCGGCGCATGCGGTTCTGGGAGTCGTCGTAGTCGTGGATTTCTTTGTGCAGGCGCATCCCGGCGCGAGCGATGCGCTCCAGATTGGCCGGACGGTTGGAGTCCGGGCGGACCGGTGGGCTCTTGACCACCAGCGCCTTGATGTGTTTATCGCGGAAGACGGTGCCGATGCCGCCCCGCCCGGCCTGCTTGAAGCGGAACGTCCTCCGGCGGCGGTCGTAGAGGGCGAAGTTGAGGCAGCCGATGCGGGCGTGTTCGGCCGCCCGTCCGGCGGAGACGGAAGAGACGTAGTACAGGTCTTCGCCCTTCTCCGCCAGTCCCTTCAGCCACTCCCCGATCAGGTGCGTGTCCACCGGCACATCGTCGGAGGCTTCTTCTATGGTGATCCGGCCCTGTTGCCCGTCAATAACGACGATGACCTCCCGGTCGGCCTTGCCCTGAATCTCTATGGCGTCCCATCCGGAGAACTTGAGCAGGGGGCCGAAGTGGCCGCCGACGTTGGAGTCTATAACGATGTCGGTGAGGGGGGAGATGGTGACGACCAGGGATTTGCCGGAGCCGGGGTACTGGGTGGTGCCGCCGACGGGGCCGGAGGAGATGACGATTTCGTTTTCGGGGTCGTTCCATTTCGTGTCGTCCTTCGTGCCGTGCCAGAGGAGCCACAGCCCGAACCCGCGGCCGCCGGTGAACTTTTCCTTCATCTCCTCGGTGACGGGTTTGGCAGCGATGGTGTAATCGGAAAGGTTGACATACAGGGTCTGGCCAGTGTAGCCCCGCTCCACGGGCGGGACCGTGTAGGTGTATTCGGCCAGTACGCGACGGGTTTGTGCTTGTTCGGCCATCGGTTTTGCCTCCTGGGTGGAAGGATACAAGGGGTAAGGATGCAAGGAAACAAGGAAACAAGG
>CAKZOY010000535.1 GCA_937138275.1 uncultured Chloroflexota bacterium | reverse complement strand
ATAATTGCATTGTGGTTATCCTTTCTGAATAAACACCTATCCGCGTTCATCCGTGCTCGTCCGCGTCGGGTTTCACGAGGGAGAGGTGGACACAGGATTGGAGGGGGTATATGAAGTATCTGGACGATTCCGCGGAGATCCAGAATTTTGTCTCTTTGCGAGTCAGCCTGGCCTCGCCGGATGAAATCCGTTCCTGGTCGTACGGTGAGGTCACCAAGCCCGAGACGATCAACTATCGGCGCCTGCGTCCGGAGAAAGACGGTCTTTTCTGCGAGGCCATCTTCGGACCCACGCGGGATTGGCAGTGCTATTGCGGCAAGTACAAAAACATCCGCTATCGGGGCATCATCTGCGATAAGTGCGGCGTGGAAGTGACCCGATCCTCCGTCCGGCGGGAGCGGATGGGCCATATTACCCTGGCTGCCCCTGTCGCCCATATCTGGTACACCCGCCAGACCCCCAGTATGCTGGGCATCCTCCTGGACGTCTCCCGTCGCAATCTGGATCGCGTGCTCTATTTCGCCCAGTACGTCATCACTTCGGTGGATGAGGAGGCGCGCCAGAAAGCCCTGAAGCGCCTCAAAGAGGAGTACGAGCAGCGTTGCCGGGAAGCAGAGGCGAAGGCCAATGAGGCGATCGCCGCCCTCCGGGAACGGCTGGCTCAGGAGCAGGCCCGCATTGAGGCGGAACTGGCAGCCATTCACGCCCGTGTGGAAGAACGCATCAACAATGAGACCGAAGCGCTGATGAAGGAAGCGCAGAGCGTGCGGAAGCGGCTGGAGGAGCGCCAGGGCTCTGCTGTCCGTACCCCTGTCGTCCTTAAGGCGACGGGCGTGGTCATCGCCGAAGCGGGAGAGACCATCGGGCGCGAGCATCTGACCCTGTTGAACCGGCTCATCCAGGAGGAACTGGAGCATCTGGAAGGCCGTCTGCGGGCAGAGGAAGAGCAGGAACGGGCTCCCCTTCTGACCGACCTCCAGCACTGGCAGGAATCTATCGCCGACGAAATTGCCCGGATTCAGGCGAAACTGGCGCAGGAACTGGAGAATTTGCGAACCCGAACGGAGGATGAACAGGAAGAACTGCTCAGCCTGACTCCGCTTCAGTTTCTCACCGAGGCCCGTCTGCGGGAGTTGAAGGCCAAATGGGGACAGGTCTTCCGCGCCGGAATGGGCGCCGAGGCCTTCTACGAAATCCTGCACCGTATGGACCTGGACAAGATGGCCCAGGAGTTGTGGAACGAGGTGCGGAACGACCCCTCTAAGCAGCGCCGAAAGAAGGCCATCCGCCGCCTGCGGGTGTTGGAAGCGCTGCGCAAGAGCGGCAACCGCCCCGAATGGATGGTTCTCACCGTCCTGCCGGTCATCCCGCCGGACCTGCGCCCGATGGTGCAACTGGACGGCGGTCGCTTTGCCACCTCTGACCTGAACGATCTTTACCGCCGGGTCATCAACCGCAACAACCGCCTGAAGCGGTTGATGGAACTGGGCGCGCCCGATGTCATCATCCGCAACGAGAAACGTATGCTCCAGGAGGCGGTGGATAGCCTCATTGATAACAGCCAGCGGGGCAAGGCGCTCTCCCGCCGCGGCCAGCGGCAACTCAAGTCCCTCAGCGACATGCTGCGGGGGAAGAAGGGCCGCTTCCGCCGCAACCTCCTGGGCAAGCGGGTGGACTACTCCGGCCGCTCGGTCATCGTCATCGGCCCGCAACTGAAACTCCACCAGTGCGGCCTTCCCAAGGAGATGGCGCTGGAACTCTACAAGCCCTTCGTCATCAGCAAACTGGTGGAGTACAACTACGTCAGCAATGTCAAAGCGGCCCGCCGCTTCATTGAGCGCCAGCGGCCGGAGGTCTGGGAGATTCTGGAGGAGGTCATCAAGGACCGACCGGTGCTCCTCAACCGGGCGCCCACGCTCCACCGCCTGGGCATCCAGGCCTTTGAGCCGGTGCTGGTGGAGGGGAAGGCCATCCAGATTCACCCCCTGGTCTGCGTCGCCTTCAACGCCGACTTTGACGGCGACCAGATGGCGGTCCACATCCCTCTCTCCGACATGGCCGTCCAGGAAGCGCGCAAACTGATGCTGGCGACGCGCAACCTGCTCAAGCCTGCCGATGGTCAGCCCATCGTTGGCCCCACCAAGGATATGTGCCTGGGTGTCTACTACCTGACGATGGAGACGAAAAAGTCCCATCGGGGCGACGACAAGTTCTTCGCCGACCTGGACGAGGTAGAGACGGCCTACCTGCTGGGGTATGTGGACATCCACGCCCGCATTCGCGTGCGCCAGGTGTACGACCGTCTCCCGCCGCCGCCAGAGCCGGTGGAGACGACGGTGGGGCGCTGTCTTTTTAACCGGGTGCTCCCCGACGAACTCCGCTTCGTCAACGAGCCGCTGGATAAGGGGAAACTGCAGGAGCTGGTGGCCCTCTGTTACCGCCGACTGGGGGAGCATGCGACCACCGAGGTGGTGGACCGGATCAAGGGGATCGGTTT
This sequence comes from uncultured Chloroflexota bacterium, assembly GCA_937138275.1. GTDB lineage: Bacteria > Chloroflexota > Anaerolineae > B4-G1 > DUEL01 > SpSt-77. The sequence continues at coordinate 10,148 of CAKZOY010000535.1, read as the reverse complement.
CCACTACGCCACCCGCTCCGGGGTGACCATCGCCACCACCGACCTGACCATTCCGGCAGAGAAATCCCGTATCCTGGAGGAGGCCACTGCCCAGGTTGCCGAGGTGGAGCGGCAGTATCAGCGGGGGTTGCTGACGGCCGAGGAGCAGTACGCCCGCACGATTGACCTGTGGACCCGCGCGCGCGAGGAAGTCTCCAAAGCGGTCTCCCGCGCGCTGGACCCCGAAGGGCCGGTGGCGATTATGGCGCAATCGGGAGCGTCCAAAGGCGGCTTCGGGCCGATTGCCCAGTTGGCCGGGATGCGCGGTCTGATGGCCGACCCGTCCGGCCGCATCATCCCGCTCCCCATCCGCTCCAACCTGCGGGAGGGGCTCTCCACCCTGGAGTACTTCATCAGCACCCACGGTTCCCGCAAAGGTCTGGCCGATACCGCGCTGCGCACGGCCGATGCCGGGTACCTCACCCGCCGTCTGGTGGATGTGGTGCAGGACGTCATCATCAACGCGCACGACTGCGGCACCCGCAGCGGCATCTGGATCCGCCGGGACGAGAATGTGGGCGATCAGACGATGGCGGAGCGGCTGGTCGGCCGCATTGCCGCTGCGCCGGTGGTGCACCCGAAGACCGGGGAGGTCATCGTCGGCCGAAATGAGGAGATAGACGAGGACGCCGTAGAGGCCATAGATGCCGCCGGGGTCAACGAGGTGTACGTCCGTTCGCCAATGACCTGCGCCCTTCAGCGGGGCATCTGCGCGCTCTGTTACGGGCGGGACCTGGGCCGGGGCACCCTGGTCCACATCGGCACGGCGGTGGGAATTATCGCTGCCCAGTCCATCGGCGAGCCGGGCACCCAGTTGACCCTGCGGACCTTCCATACCGGCGGCGTTGCCGCAGGCGGCGACATCACCACCGGCCTCCCGCGCGTGGAGGAATTGTTTGAGGCCCGCAAGCAACCCAAGGGCGAGGCGGAAATCTCAGACATTGACGGGATCGTCCACATCGTTCGGGAGGACGGTCGCCGAAAGGTGCAGGTCATCAAGACCGAAACCCTCACAGACGAGTACTATGTTCCCGAAGGCTGGGTCATTCTGGTGCAGGATGGGGACACCATCAATGCGGTAGAACCGATCGCCATCCGGGAGGCCGAAGAGGAGTCCGCGGAGGAGCGAATCCTTGCTCGCCACCGCGGCACCGTTCATCGGGACGGCCGCCACATCCGGGTGACCTACGAGCGCCGGGAGGAGCGGGAGTACGAGATCCCGGCCGCGGTCCGGCTCCTGGTGGCCGAGGGGCAATATATCAAGGCCGGTACGCAACTGGCCGAAGGGTCCAGGAACCCCCATCGGGTCCTCCAGGTCCTGGGGCGGGAAGCGGCCCAGATGTACATCCTTTCCGAAATCCAGAAGGTCTATCGCTCCCAGGGCGTCAACATCAACGACAAGCACTTTGAGGTCATCATCCGCAAGATGCTGGGGAAGATGCAGGTGGTGGATCCGGGGGATACGGAACTGCTTCCCGGCGACCTGGTGGACCGGCTGGCGTTGCAGGAGATCAACCGTAAGGCCATCGCCGAGGGGAAGCAACCAGCCAAAGCGCGGGCGGTCCTCCTGGGTGTGACCAAGGCCGCGCTGGCGACCGACAGTTTCCTCTCCGCCGCGTCCTTCCAGCACACCATCCGCGTGCTGGCAAAGGCTGCCATTGAGGGGCAGCGGGATATGCTCTACGGTCTGAAGGAGAACGTCATCATCGGGAAACTGATCCCTGCCGGTACCGGTTATCGGGGCGACTCGCCGGACTCCGATGGTCCTATCTCTTCCTATGAGGGTGTACCGCTTCGGCCCGTGGCGCTGGAAACGAAGCCTTCGTTGCTCTTGAAGGAGTCGGAGCAACCGGAGGAAGAACTGGAAGAGGAACTGGAGAAACTGATGACCGGCGAATATACCGAGGAGAGCGACTCTCTCCTGGCGGTGGCTTCCGATTTTCTGGAAGATGATGAGTACGAAGAGTACGTGGAAGACCTGGAAGAAGATGACGAAGAGGATGAAGAGACGCTGGACTAACAGCACCTGACCAGCGCTTCGGAAAAGGGGCAACTCGCAGGGGGTGCCCCTTTTCCTTATGGGACTGAGGTTCGGACATAAGTTCGGGCAAGAGGGGGAAAGGGCAAGGCTTGTCCTTGCCCTTTTCTCCCCGTGCGGCGGACGCCGCAACGGGGAGGGGGCCGAACCCCAGTGTGGGAAAGTTGACAGTAATTCATTTTTGGGTGATAATATTTCTGCCGTAATCCTGCGAAAGGAGCGCCTATGACCGGGGCCCGTCGTCCAGAAGAGACCATCGTTCTCATTACCGGTGCCACATCGGGTATCGGTCGGGCCTGTACCGAGCACCTGGCCCGCAGAGGGTATCGGGTTTTCGGCACCGGCCGCCGCGCTCCCTTTCCCCCCGATCCTGCGCCCCCCGGGTATCCCATACTGGTTTACATGGATGTTACCCGGGATGAGTCGGTCCATCAGGCAGTGGATTTTATTGTCCGGGAAGCAGGCCGGCTGGATGTAGTGGTCAATAACGCCGGTTTCGGTGTTGCCGGCGCAGTGGAGGATACTTCCATAGAAGAGGCGAAGGCCCAACTGGAGACCAACTTCTTCGGTGTCCTGCGCGTCTGCCGGGCGGTACTTCCGATGATGCGGGCCCAGGGAGAGGGGCTCATCGTCAACATCAGTTCGCTGGGAGGGATCATCGCGCTCCCCTTCCAGGCTCTGTACAGCGCGTCTAAGTTCGCCGTGGAGGGACTGACGGAGGCGCTGCGGATGGAGGTGCGGCCCTTCGGCATCCGGGTGACGCTGGTTGAGCCGGGGGATATGCGGACGGAGTTCACCGCCCGGCGGGTCCGGGTGGCGGCCTCCGGTGAGGGGTCGGCCTACCGGTCATTCTTTGAACGGGTGATCCGGGTGGTGGAGGAAGACGAACAGCATGGGGGCTCGCCGGAGGCGGTAGCCATTCTCCTGGAGCGCATCCTGCGCTCTCCCAACCCCGCGCCTCGCTACCGGGTGGGGCCGGCCTTCCAGCGATTGGCTGCCGTGCTGAAGGGCGTGATGCCAGGGCGACTTTTTGAGTGGGCACTGATGAAGTATTACCGGCTATCGTGAAAGGAGTGGACGAGTGAACGTTGTGAACAGGGTCCTGGTCGTTCTGGGGTTGCTGATTGCCCTGCCGCTGGGCATCGCGATGCTGGTGGCTCCGATCCCGATTTTGGGGGCGGTAGGGCGCGGGGTACAGGGGTTGATGGCCTGGCTGGGGACCGTCCCCGGCTGGGCGCGGCTTCTCCTGGGCATCCTCTTCGCCCTGGCCTGGATGGTCGTCTGCGTTCTCCTGCTGATCCTGGAGTTGCGCCGACCGCCGCGCCGGATGGTGCGGGTGGAACGGGTAGACGGCGGGGTAGTGGAGGTCAGCCTGAACACGGTGGCCGAGCACATCGCCTATGAACTGGAGCAGTTGCCGGGGGTGCTGCGGGCGCGCTCCCGGGTCCTGGCCCGGCGCAACGCCGTGGCAGTAGAGGTGGATGTGGACATGGCCAGTGATGTGGAGGTCCCGGCCGAGGCGGCGCGACTGGTGGAAGTCATCCGGCAGGTGGTGGGAGAAAAGGTCGGGGTGCGGCTGGCTGAGCCACCGAAGGTGCGTCTGCGGGCCGCTCCTGCCCCCACCGTTGTCCGGCGGCCGGTCGGAGGCCCTCCTTCTGCTGGTAACGCATAACGGGGTATGGCCGAAGGACGATCCCTCTCCGCACTGGTAGAGGCGCTCCTTTTCGTGGCCGATGAGCCGGTATCGGTGGGCCGTCTGAGTGGAGTCCTGGAAACCTCTCCGGCGGAGGCAGAGCGCGCGCTGGAGGAACTGGAGGCGACGCTTCGGGAGCGCGGCCTGCGCCTCCAGCGCATGGGGGATCGGGTCCAGTTGGTCACCGCGCCGGAGGCGGCTCCGTACGTGGAACGCTTGCTGGCGCTGGGGGAGCGGCGCCGTCTTTCTCAGGCCGCTCTGGAGACCCTGGCGATTGTTGCCTACCGGCAACCGATCTCCCGTCTGGAGATTGAGGCGATCCGCGGCGTCAGTTGCGATAGCGTCCTGCGGACGTTGCTGGCGGCCGGTCTGATTGAGGAGGCCGGACGGGCCCCCGGACCGGGGCGCCCGATTCTGTATGCCACCACCTTCGCCTTCCTGCAACATTTTGGGCTGAACCGACCGGAGGACCTGCCGCCGCTGGAAAAAGAATGTACCGCTCAATAATTCCAGCAGAAAGGAGGAATCCCATGCCCAGTATAGAACAAATCTCAGGGATCGGTCCGGTCTACGGAGAGAAGTTGCGCTCAGCGGGCATCCGCACTACGGAGGCCCTCTTGCGCGCCGGGGCCACTCCGCAGGGGCGCGCGGAACTGGCCGAGAAAATCGGCGTTAACCCAGACCTGATCCTGAAATGGGTCAACCGCGCCGACCTGATGCGCGTTACCGGCATTGGTGAGCAGTACAGCGACCTGCTGGAGGCGGCCGGGGTGGATACGGTCATGGAATTGGCCCGACGCAACCCCGAAAACCTCCATCAGAAATTGCTGGAGGTCAACGCGGAGAAGGGCTTGGTCCGTCGCCTGCCTACCCAGACAAGGGTTGCCGCCTGGATAGAACAGGCGAAGAGTATGGAGCGCGCGATCTCTTACTGATACTGAGCGGGTAGAGGAGAAATCTCCGGGGGGCTGGTAGACATCTGGGGCTCCTACGGTATCGCTGCCCGCTCACGGGCTGGGACAGGGTTGGGGCAGCAACCCATCTGCTGACCTCAATTCCTGGATTTTTTTGCCGCGCTCTGACAAAACGACCCGGATTCAGGAGAGGGCTTTGCGGTGGGCGGCAATGCTACCCGCCGTGAAGCCTCCTTTTTTAATGGAGGGTGCTGAGAAAATCTTTCGTAACCGTTCAGCCAGCGGTTGAAACCGCCCCTGGGGGGCACTTTGTGCCGGGCGACCGCCTGCGCGGTCGCCGGGGCGGCGTCCACGCCGGTGGACGCCCGGCTGTAAGCCCTGGCTGATCTCCGGGATTGTGGACTACATTCCCTGCGGGCCGAACGGAGCGGTCAACCCATTCGCTTCTGGCGCTTTCTTCCTACGGGGTGCCTACGACGGTGGTGTCTCTCCAGCTCGCCACCTTCTACGTCTGGGTGTGCTATCTGCGCTGATGCAGGTGACGGTCACCTCCCCTGAGACTGAGAGAATACTATGGCGAAAGGACACGCTTCCCATCGCACATCGGAGTGGTTAGGGTTGACGGTCACCCTCATCCCGGCGGCCGGATTCATCTACCTGCTGACCCTCGTCGGACGGGTGGCTGGGGGCGAGACAATCTCCGTCTCTGTCCCCTGGGCGCCCAGCCTGGGCGTGGAACTGGCCCTGACGGTGGACGGCCTCAGCCTGCTCTTCGGGCTGATCGTCACCTTCATCGGCGCGCTGGTCTTCCTCTACGCCGGGGCCTACCTGGCGGGCCACCCCGACCTGAGGCGATTCTATATCTGGATTTCGCTCTTTATGCTGGCGATGCTGGGCGTCGTCTTCAGCCGCGACCTGATCGCTCTCTTCGTCTTCTGGGAACTGACCAGCCTCAGTTCCTACATGCTCATCGGCTTCTACCACGACGAAGAGAAATCCCGCAATGCCGCGCTCCAGGCGCTGGTCGTGACCGGGTCGGGCGGGCTGGGGATGCTGGCGGGATTTCTCTTGCTGGGCGTTGTCGGCGGGGGTTACGACGTCTCTGTCCTGGCCGCGCAGGCCGACCAAATTCGCGCCCATCCCCTCTACCCGGCCGTCCTGGCACTCGTTCTGGTCGGCGCGTTCACCAAATCGGCCCAGTTTCCCTTCCACTTCTGGCTGCCCAACGCGATGGCGGCACCGGCCCCCGTGAGCGCCTACCTGCATTCGGCGACCATGGTCAAGGCTGGGGTCTTCCTGCTGGCCCGCCTGAGCCCCGTCCTGGGAGGCGCTCCCCTCTGGGGGGTGGTCGTTGTCCCGGTCGGCGCGGGGACCATGCTGCTGGCGGCGTGGCTGGCCCTGGGCCAGACCGACCTGAAGCGCATCCTGGCTTACTCCACCGTCAGCGCGCTGGGAATGTTGACCTTCCTGCTGGGGATCGGAACGCCGCTTGCGGTGAAGGCCGCAATGGTCCTGCTGGTCGCCCACGCGCTCTACAAAGCGGCGCTCTTCCTGGTCGCGGGGGCGGTGGACCACGGCGTCCACGAACGGGACATCACCCGGTTGGGAGGGCTGGCCCGATGGATGCCCCTTACCGCCGCTGCTGCCGTCCTGGCCGCGCTCTCCCAGGCGGGGCTCCCGCCCTTCTTCGGCTTTCTCAGCAAGGAACTCCTCTACGAGGTGACCCTTGCGCTCTCTCCGCTGGCCCTCCTGACCGGCGTCGCGCTGGCGACGAGTGTCCTGCTGTTCGTCGTGGCCGGGGTGGTGGCACTGCGCCCCTTCTTCGGCCGCCCCGTGCCGACCGCGGCCGACCCCCACGAACCTCCCTGGCCTATGCTGGTGGGCATCGTCCTGCCCGCGGCGCTGGGCTTGCTCTTCGGCCTTTTCCCCGCGCCGGTGGGCAAAATCCTGGTCGCGCCCGCTGCGGCGGCCGTGCTGGGGAAGGAGACGGCCGTTAAACTGGCCCTCTGGCACGGCCTGACCCCAATGCTGGCTCTGAGCGGCCTGACCGTTCTCCTGGGCGCGGTCGGATATGCCCTGCAGAACCCCCTGCGCCGCGGGGTGTGGGTGCTCAATCCGGGCGCCTGGGTCGGACCGGAGCGCCTCTACGAGGTCTCCTGGAAAGGGATTCTGCGCTGGGCGGAGTTCCAGACCCGGAAACTCCAGAGCGGGTCGCTCTCCTGGTACCTGCTGGTTATCATCCTGACCACGGTGGGGCTGGTTGGGTATCCGCTCTTCCGGCAGGTATCCCTCGCAGTGCTGGCCCGTCCGGTAGATGTGCGCTTCTACGAACTCCTGCTGGGGGCAGTCATTCTGGTGGCGACGGGCGTCGTCGTCTGGGCCAACTCCCGACTGGCGGCGGTGGCTGCGTTGGGGGTGATCGGGTTCGGGGTGGCGACCATTTATGCCCTCTTCGGCGCCCCCGACCTGGCGATGACCCAGTTCGCCATTGAGACGCTGACGGTCATCCTCTTCGTGCTGGTGCTCTACCGACTGCCCCCCTTTGTCCGCTACTCGGCGCGAGGGACGCGCATCCGGGACGCAGCCGTCGCCCTGGCCGCGGGGGCGATGATGACCCTGCTGGTCCTGGTCATTACCTTTACGCCGGTAGCCTCCCGGTTGACGCCCTTCTTCGCCGAGAACAGTTACAAACTGGCCCAGGGGCGCAACGTGGTCAACGTCATCTTGGTGGACTTCCGCGGGCTAGATACCCTGGGGGAGATCACCGTGCTGGCGGTGGCGGCGATCGGTATCTTTGCTCTGATGAAGTTGCGGCCGGAGGAGAAATGAAGACCCAATCCCTGATCTTTGCGATCGCAACTCGTTATCTCTTCCCTCTGCTATTGCTGTTCTCGCTCTTCTTGCTGCTGCGGGGGCACAACGAACTGGGCGGCGGGTTTGTCGGGGGACTGGTGGCCGCGGCGGCGTTCGCCCTCTACACCTTCGCGTTTGACGTGGAGCAGGCGCGCCAGTTGCTGCATGTGGATCCCCGCGTGCTGATCGGCGTGGGGCTGCTCACCTCCGCAACCAGCGGCGTCCCAGCGCTCCTGAAGGGCGCGCCGTTTCTCACCGGCCTGTGGTTGCCGAACCCGGTACCGATCCTGGGCAAAGTGGGCACCCCCTTGCTCTTTGACGTCGGGGTCTATCTGCTGGTGGTGGGGGTGGTGTTGCAGATTGTGTTTGTGTTGGCGGAGGAGTAGATAGCGGGGATTGGGGTGTTGATTCTTATAAAGTCGTAGTGATGCGACTTTACGAGATTCCACAGGGGATCGGGTAAATGGGTATGGAGCAATGAGCGTTCGTAGCCAGCCACGAAGCGCAGCGGAGTGGCGTATCACAGAGACATCGCGGAGTAACTGCTATGGAAATCCTTCTCGCCATCGTCATCGGTGTCCTTTACGCGGCGGGGCTCTATCTGATGATGCGCCGCAGCGTCGTCAGGCTGATCTTAGGGCTGGGGCTATTGGGCCACGCGGCCAACCTGCTCATTTTCACCTTTGGCCGCCTGGTACGGGGCCAGCCTCCGCTCATCTCCGCAAGCGCGGAACGCCTGGCATTCTCGTCGGCCGACCCGCTGCCCCAGGCGCTCATCCTGACTGCCATCGTTATCGGGTTCGGGGTGCAAGCCTTCACTATTGTCCTTTTCAAGCGGGTCGGCCGGGTGCTGGACACGGATGACGTCCAGCAGATGCGAGATGCAGACGTCTTTATCACGGAATAGGCGATGAGCCGGGTCCTGCTTGTGCTTCCCTTACTCATTCCATTGTTCACCGCCGTGAGCATGCTCCTGCTCTGGCATCGGCGCGGCCTGCAGCGTCTGCTCAACGGGGTGGGGGCGGCGGCCCATCTGGCCGCGGCGGTCATCCTGCTTTTCACCGTTCGGCGGGAAGGCATCCAGGCCGTGCAGATCGGGGACTGGCCTGCGCCCTTCGGCATCACACTGGCCGCCGATCTCTTCTCGGCGATTATGCTGGTGCTGACAGGGATCATCGGCCTGGCCGTCGCCGTATACTCTCTGGGCAACATAGACATCCAACGGGAATCCTTCGGTTACTATCCCCTCTACCAGGTGCTCCTGATGGGCATTTCCGGGGCCTTCCTGACGGGCGATATGTTCAACCTGTACGTCTGGTTTGAAGTGATGCTCATCGCCTCGTTCGTGCTGATGGCCTTGGGAGGTGAACCGGCCCAGATGGAGGGCGCGTTCAAGTACGTCATCCTGAACCTGATGTCGTCGGCGCTGTTCCTGGCCGCTGTGGGGGTTCTCTACGGCGCCATTGGCACGCTGAACATCGCCGATCTGATCACCCAGGTCCCGCAAATGAACCGGGAAACGGCCTGCGTGCTGGCGATGATGTTCCTGATGGCCTTCGGGATCAAGGCGGCGATTTTTCCCTTATTCTTCTGGCTACCGGCTTCGTACCACACGCCTCCGGCTGCGGTCTCAGCGATTTTCGCCGGGATGCTGACCAAAGTGGGGGTGTACGCGCTGATCCGAGTATTCACACTGATTTTTGTTCAGGACGTCGCCTATACCCACACCCTCATCCTGGTCATTGCCGGTTTCACGATGACCGTCGGTGTCCTGGGGGCCGTCTCCCAGATGGAGTTCCGGCGCGTCCTCTCGTTCCACATCGTCAGCCAGATCGGGTATATGGTTCTGGGGCTGGGCCTCTTTTCGCCGCTGGCGCTGGCAGGAGCGATTTTCTACATCCTGCACCACATCATCGTCAAGGCCAACCTGTTCCTGATCAGCGGTGCGGTCAACCGCCTGCGGGGCAGTTACTGCCTCAAGGATCTGGGTGGTTTATACCGTAGCCGTCTGGGACTGGCCGTTCTCTTCCTGATTCCGGCCCTCTCGCTGGCGGGGTTGCCCCCTCTTTCGGGCTTCTGGGCGAAACTGGTGGTCATCCGTGCCAGCCTGGAGGCGGGGCAATACACCCTGGCGGCCGTGGCGTTGGGCGTCAGTCTGCTCACTCTCTATTCTATGGTCAAGATTTGGGACCGCGCCTTCTGGAGGCCATCTGTGGAGGGCCGTGAACTGACCCCGGAAACCCCGCTGCCCGACGGGGGCACCCCGTCGCCCTGGACCTGGCGTTTCTACGTCATACCCATTGCGGCGCTGGCCCTGCTCACGCTAATCATCGGGTTCTGGGCCGAGCCCTTTTTCCGGTTATCCCAGGAGGCGGCGTGGCAGTTACTCAACCCGGCGCAATACATACAGGCCGTGTTGAGGTAAGGGACGCGGTACTTTTCGCTTCGCAGTGAGCCTATACGCTTATTCTTATAGCCACCTGACACTTTCGGCTCATATCCAGACCTCGTGCAGGCAGGGTCTGGCCTTTAGTGCCCCCTCATCCCCCTGGCCCCCTTCTCCCCCGCCGCGGCGGGGGAGAAGGGGGAAAAGAGGGCAAGGCTTGTCCTT
>CAKZOY010000534.1 GCA_937138275.1 uncultured Chloroflexota bacterium | reverse complement strand
ACTCCCCATTTACTATGCCGGTGAAGTAAATATAGATCGCTCGCTCCTTGTACACCTATCTACCCGTCAATTAAAGGGGCAGGAATTCGCGTTCTATCGTTACAAACCCGAAACCCGCGTTCTGAAAGAGACATTTTTCGCTCTCACCGACGGTACCAGCCGCTATACGTACGGAATGTGGCATCCTCCCCTGTACATTTACCTGGGCTCGCTGGTCTTTCGTTTCGTCTATCTACCACCTGAGAATAGCCACTTATTGCGATACTTCAACTTGATTTTTAGTGCCGGGATATTTGCCGGTATGTGGGTTTTAAGCCGGGAGTTGTATCCCTCCAGACATCGGCAAACGTTTTTGCTGGCACTGCTTCTGTATACATTAACTCCCTTATCCGTTCGGGGCTCTGTGCTGATTGATTATAACGCGACGTTGGGTCCCTGTGTAGCGCTCTGGTTTATCGTAACCTACCTGAAAGAGGCCAGGCAATATCCCCATTTGTGGCTAATCCTCTCCACCACACTGGTGCTCTTTACGAGCCTGGGAATCGCGGTCAACCTCTTCATTGCCGCAAGTTTGTATTCCCTCATTACCGTTGCTCTTCAAGGCAGGGACCTGCAGCGCCACTCCGGAAAGGCGATCAGCGTTATCGCGGGTATAGCCCTTTTTCTGGCAACGTTCTATATTCTCTGCCGTTTGCTCTACCTGCCATTTAGCCAGCCGTTTCTTCATAACTTTCATTTTACATGGATCCGAACCCGTGCTACCATATCATCGCTGGTCCAGTGGCTTTCCACGTCCTGGGACTACTTCAAGTGGTATATGCAGGAGATTGGCACTCCTGTAATGATTCTATTTGCCATCCTGACTGCAAAATCCTTGTTCAGAGTACGCCGAACTCCCCGCCATATTCTTCTGCCCATCACAATTGCTACCGGCCTGTGTACCCATGCCATCCTGCGGGCCAATGCCTATTGGTTTCCCAAGTACGTGCTTTACCTATTGCCCCTGTTGTCCGTATATCTGGCGGGTGAGGCCCTGGGCGCGGCATCCGCGTCTCCAACCTTCAGAAAAATCGTCTTCGCTGTAATAGCGTTTATTTTGCTGGTTGGCATGTTGGATTCCTTGCACTGGATTACATACCCAGGGGGAACATTATACGATAAAGGACAACAGGGCATTTTGACCATTGCGCGCGCTCTGCGAACCGTGACTGCTCCTCAAGAGATTGTGTTTTGCCCCAAAGATGTCGGTTTTTTCGCTGAGCGCAAATTCATTCAGTTGTGGGGTGCTTACTTCACCGACGCTAACCGCTTGCGAGAAAGAATAGACGAAGCAAGTGTGTGTTACATTGTCGTTTTTCGGGGTATGCTAAACGGTTCTACCGAGATAGCCGATTTTCTAAACCAGGAGTTTTTTCTTCAGAGTGAAGCAGGCGACTTTGTGCTTCTCCGACGAAAGGCCGATCATTGCTCCTTATCTCTGCCGCCAAACGATCGGTAGAAAGACCTGAACGGGATTTACCAGCACCACCCCTTCCACAACATTGTCCGCCGCATAATGGTCGCCCTCCACCTTGACCCAGTAACGGTGACTCCCTTCAGATAGGCCTTCCCAAACGGCGGTGGCTATGAAATGGCGACGGGCACATCCGCCCAGGGTGCTCGTGAACACATACGAGCCGACTACTTGGGTCAACTCTCGATTTGCGTAAAACGTTACCGTAATCGGACCGGTTGCATACGTA
>CAKZOY010000533.1 GCA_937138275.1 uncultured Chloroflexota bacterium | reverse complement strand
GTGGTCATCCGCTCCGGCACGGTGGGGCAACTGGAGCGCCACAAGCCCCCCACGCGCACCATCTACGAGCACTACCCTGTGCAGGTCATCAGCATTGACTGGGTGAAAAGCGAACGCAACCGCCACGCCTTCCTGCTTTACGCGCCCGAACTGGTCATCGTGGACGAGGCGCACGGCGCAGCGATGTCCGGAAACCGCAATCAGCAGCAGCGCCACGAATTTTTGCAGCAAGTGGCCAAAGACGAGAATCGCCATCTCATCCTGCTCACCGCCACCCCCCACAGCGGCATTGAGTCGGCCTTCCGCTCCCTGCTGGGGCTGCTGGACCCGCGCTTTGAGCAGTGGAAGGTGGATACCCTGGGCGAAGAGCGCCTGAACGAACTGGCCCGGCACTTCGTCCAGCGTACCCGGCGGGACATTGAGCACGATTGGGAGGGCGAACTCTGCTTTCCGGAGCGCATCCTTGAGGACCAGACCTACCGCCTGTCCCCGGCCTACCGCACCCTGTACGAGAAAACCTACGCCTTCTGCGCCGAAATCGTGCGCACCGGTCAGAACCTGGAAGAGCGCCGGCGCCGCGTGCGCTACTGGGGCGCGCTGGCCCTGCTGCGCTGCGTGATGTCCAGTCCGGCGGCCGCCCTGGCGGCGCTGGAGGCCCGGCACGGGCGGCTGGAGATGGCCGGGGACGTGGACGAGGTGGACTTTCGCGGCTTTGTCTTTGAATCCGACAGCGACCGCACCGACGACGAACAGCCTACCCCGCCCATTGAGGCGACCGAGGTGACGCTCTCCGAGGCCGAACGGCGCAAACTGCGGGAACTGGGCAAACTGGCCGCCGACTTGCTCCAGCCCGGGAAAGATACCAAACTCGTAGAATTGGTTCAGTCCGTGCGCGGCCTGCTCGCCGAGGGCTACCACCCCATCGTCTGGTGCCGCTACGTGGCCACCGCCGGGTATGTAGCCGGGGAATTACAAAAATGCCTGGCCGAGAGTCAACCGCAGGTTCAGGTGGTCTGCATCACCGGCCGCCAGGCCGATGAAGAACGCCGCGCCCGCATCGAGGAGATAGACGCCAATCGCCCGCGCGTGCTGGTGGCCACCGATTGCCTCTCGGAGGGCATCAACCTGCAGGAGAAGTTCACCGCCGCCATCCACTACGACCTACCCTGGAACCCCAACCGCCTGGAACAACGCGAGGGACGGGTGGACCGCTACGGCCAACCGGCCGCCAACGTGAAGGTGATACGCTACTTCGGGCAAGATAACCCGGTGGACGGGGTGGTGCTGGACGTGCTGTTGAACAAGGCCCGTGAGATTCACAAAGCGCTTGGCACGCACGTCCCGGTCCCTGAAGAGAGCGAGAGCGTGACCGAGGCGGTGCTGAACGCCCTCTTCCTGCGCGGCGGGTATGAGCGGGGGGCGCAGCAACTGGCCTTTGATTTTATGGCGGAAGACATCACCCGTCTGCATCGTCAGTGGGAGCGCGACGCCGAGCGCGAGAAGATCACCCGCACGCGCTTCGCCCAGCGCGCCCTCAAGCCCGACGAAGTGCGCCG